>JAOTZB010000380.1 GCA_029861625.1 Acidimicrobiia bacterium | reverse complement strand
TTGAGTCCCTGGAAGAAGACGGCCTCGGCGTGGTCGGGTTGCAGGCGATCGCCGAGGAACAGCCCGTGTTCCTGGAGCATCCGTGCGAGCATCGACGTCCCCGATCGGTGCATGCCGAGGATGACGATGGGTCGAGACGTGCTCGGGTCTGTGCGCGGGCTCACACGGCGTCGATCTCGGCCGTGATACCGAGCTGGGCCAGCTGGTCGCTGATCTCGGCGACGTAGATCGGGTTCATCACGACCACCAGGTCGGGAGGGGCATCGACCAGCTGCTCGGGCGAGACGATGCGGTGGCCGGTCCCGGCCATGTGCATCCCTGTCTTGTGTGGGTTGATGTCGACGGCCGCATCGACCAGCTCACCGACCCCGAGGTTCGTGAGGAAGGAGACACCCTTGGATCCGGCCCCCCAGATGACGGATCGGCCTCCCTGCTCGCGAACGGCGCGGAAGCGCGCATGCCAATGGTCGCGTGTCGCCGCGTAGCTGGTGGCGTAGTTGCGGACCCCGGCCCACAATCGCTCCATGTCGTCCTCGAGCTCGAGTGGATCCCCTGCAGCCGGCACCGATGAGGGTCGCGTCTCGATGAGGATGTACTGATCGGCGTACTCGAGCTGCAGCCCGGTCACCTCGAAGCCGGTCGACCGGAAGAGGCGG
Organism: Acidimicrobiia bacterium; assembly: GCA_029861625.1. Taxonomy (GTDB): domain Bacteria; phylum Actinomycetota; class Acidimicrobiia; order Acidimicrobiales; family JAHEJN01; genus JAOTZB01. The sequence goes on along the minus strand of JAOTZB010000380.1, from coordinate 2,784 downwards.
GCGAGCGACCCGGCGCTGAAGTAGCTGCAGTGCTCGTAGTAGATGTCCCAGAAGGCGGTCTCCTCGAGCACGCGGGCCACGTCGGGCAGCTCGAACAGCACGGGTACGTCGGTGCGATCGCCGAGCGACCGGCGGATCACGGACATGAACTCGTGCACGGGGGCGATGTGCTCGAGCGTGTGGCGGCAGACGATGGCGTCGGCGTGCAGCTCGGACGCGTATCGAACGTCGTAGAAGTCCTTGATCCACTCGATGCGGTCCCCGTGCGGTGTCGTGATCCGCTCCGGGTGGATCCCCGGATCGATGCCGATCCCCTTGCCTGCTCCGGCCTCGACCATCCACACGAGGAACTCGCCCTTGCCGCAGCCGATCTCGAGAACGGTGCGGCCGGCGAGATCGTGTCGGTCGACCCAGCTGCGGGCCAGGTCCTGACCGAACTCGCTGAACTGGCTGGAGAAGACCTGCGTCTCCTCGTACCGCTGGCTGTACTCCGACTTGGCGACCTCGAACGCAGTGTTCCAGACGAAGCCGCATCGGGGGCAGAATCCCAGGGTCAGGTCGCCTCGGGTGAAGCCGACCGCTTCCTCTCTGCTCTGGAGGAGCAGGCAGCTGTTGGTGGGGATCTGCTCCTCCTCGAAGAACACCACGGCCTGGCGATGCGCGCACAGCGGGCAGGGCACATCACGCCACGATGCCCCGACCGGGAGCTGGAGCGACGACGGGTCGAGCGCAGAGGGAGCGAAGACCTCGTCGACGGGGGCGGTCGGGGTGGGAGTCATGACAACACCTCTGGCGTCGGGACCGGGACGATGAAGCGGCCACCCGCGTCGAGGTAGTCGCGCTGCTGGGCGATGATCTCGTCCTTGAAGTTCCAAGCCAGCAGGAGGACGTAGTCCGGGCGGTCCTCGAGCAGCACCGACGGGTCGAGAATGGGCTGGTGGGTGCCTGGCATGTGCAGGCCCTGCTTGTGCACGTTGCGGTCGACCACGTAGCTGACGAGCCCGGTGTCGATCCCGACGGTGTTCAGCAGCGTCGCGCCCTTGGCCGCGGCGCCGTACGCCGCGATGGTGGCTCCGTCGCTGCGCAGCTGTTGGAGCAGCGCCAGCAGGTCGTGTCGGATGGCGTCGACCCGTCGCGCGAACTCGGTGTAGTAGTCGATCGAGTCGAGCCCGGCGGCGTGCTCCTCAGCGAGGTACCGGACCACGGTCTCGGACCGCTCATCGTGATGCCCGACGGTCCACCGAAGCGACCCGCCGTGCAGGTCGGGGAAGTAGCGGACGTCGTTGAGCCACAGGCCGTGCCGCCGCATGTGGCGTTGGATCGAGGTGCACGAGTGGTAGTAGAAGTGCTCGTGGTAGATCGTGTCGAACTCGGCGTGGTCGATCAGGTCGCGAACGTAGGGGTTCTCGATGGTGATGATCCCGTCGTCGGCCAGAAGGGTCCCCAGTCCCTTCGTGAAGTCGTTGATGTCGGGGATGTGCGCGAACACGTTGTTGGCGATGATCACGTCGGCGAGACCGTGCTCGTCGCGGATGCGTCGGGCGAGGTCGTCGCCGAAGAACTCGACCAGCGTCGGTACGCCGGCCGCGACGGCCTCCGCGGCCTGATCGGGAGCGGGGTCCACGCCGAGCACGGGGATCCCGACGTCGACGAAATTCCGAAGGAGGTAGCCGTCGTTCGACGCGACTTCGACCACCAGGCTGTCCGCTCCCAGTCGCCGGTCCCGCACGAGCTCGGTGGCGTGCTCGCGGGCGTGGCGCAGGAGGTGATCGCTGAATGACGAGAAGTAGAGGTAGTTGTCGACGAAGAGCTGCTCAGGGGGCACGTCCTCGGTGATCTGCACCAGCGCCGATTCGGGGCAGAAGGCGAGCTCGAGCGGGAAGCGGGGCTCGGGGCGGTCGAGCTGGTCGGGCCGCACCAGCGCATCGGCCAGCGGGGTGACCCCGAGATCAAGGAACGGGATCAGCTCTTGACTCCCGCTCGATCGGCATGTCGTGATGCGCATCCGGTCGGCTCCTGTCACGCCGCCCGCTGGCGGCGGAGGTCGCGGCCCAGCGTGCCTGCTTCGCACATCGACTCGACGGCGAGCCGGCGACTGAAGTCCGTGCCCTCGAGTTGCGCCACCTCGAGGCCGTGCCGCTGGTACGCCTCGTACAGCTCAGCGACCCCGTCGCGCACGGTCCATCGGGGTTCGAAGGCCGGCACAGTGGTCTTGAGCTTGTCGCAGTCGACGCGGTAGTTGATCGGGTCGTCGAAGGCGGTGTCGGAGAGCCTGACCCGTGAGCCGGGGACCACTTCGGCGACGATCTCGGCGACGTCTCGGATCCGGTAGTTCTCACCGGTGACGCCGACGTTGAACGCCTCGTCGTGCACCGTGTCGCGGGGAGCCTCGGTGATCGCGAGGAACGCACGGGCGATGTCCTCGATGTGGACCAGGGGCCGCCATGAGGTGCCGTCGCTCTTGAGGAACACCTCTCCGGTGATCGTCGCGTACCCGGTGAGGTTGTTCACGACCAGGTCACCACGGAGGCGTCGCGACGCTCCGTAGGCGGTCGCGTTGCGGAGGTAGGTCGGACTGAAGTCGTCGTCGGCGAGCGCGTGCAGGTCGCGTTCGGCACCGACCTTGGATTCACCGTACGGCGTCACCGGGTTGAGCTCTGCGGTCTCGTCGACCGGGGCGTCGCCCTGAGCGCCGTAGAGGCTGCACGTGGACGAGTGCAGGAAGCGCGTCACGCCGGCCCGCTTGGCCATCGTGGCCAGGCGGGTGGTCGCGTGGTGGTTGAT
>JAOTZB010000080.1 GCA_029861625.1 Acidimicrobiia bacterium | reverse complement strand
CTCACGTGGCGGCGGTACAGGATGGGTCCGTCGTGGTCGGCGAACGCCTCGGTCGTGCGCCAGTGGCCGGGGACCTCGATCGACTCCCAGCCGTCGTCGTCGTGGTCGGGTTCCTGGAAGCGGAGTCGAAGCTCCTGGTCGGCGAGAGCGGCCCGCCAGGTTCCCGAGAGCTCGTTCACCGCCAGGACCGTATCGCTGTCGCGCTGTTGCCGCCTGCTCCGGTGGGGTCCACGGCCGGCGGGTGCGTGATCGTCATACTTGAGGGCCATGGGCGACCACGGTGAACAACCCGCGAGCCCGGTCCCGCCGACCGCGATCGACCTCTCCGCTGCCGCAACGAGCGTTGCGACACTCGGCGCGCCCGTCGACGCACAGATCCTGACTCACCTCCGCGACGCGGTCGTCCTCGTCGATGCCGAGGGCGTCGTGAGCTACGTGAGCCCCAACGCGCCCCGGATTCTCGGCCGCGACGTGGCCGAGCTGATGGGCAAGCCGGTCACCTCGTGTTTCGCCGAGCGCGACGTCGGCGCCATCGAACGGGTCCTCCGGCGACCGCCCGACGCTTCCGGTGACATGGCGGCGCTCCTGTTCGGCGACGGGCTCGGCCCGTGGGCGCTGTTCGCCGACACGCCGCGGCGGCTCGGTCCGCCCGGAACCAGATTCTTGACCTTCCGGCCGACGAGCGCCGATCCGGTCGTGATGTCCGACATCGAGGTCACGGGTGCGCGTCTCGCCGACCCTCCGCCCGCGGCCGACTTCGATCCGGTCGCCGCGGCCGAGCTGGAGGCCGCCATCGAACTGGGTCAGTTCGAGGTCCACTATCAGCCCGAGGTCGATCTCGAGACCTCGACCGTCATCGGCGCCGAGGCGCTGGTCCGCTGGATCCACCCCGATCGTGGGATCGTGCCCGCCGGGGAGTTCATCGAGCTGGCCGAGAGCTGTGGGCTCATCCGCAGACTCGGTCGGAGCGTGCTGGAGGAGGCATGTCGGCACTTCGGCGAATGGACCCGGCGGTTCGGCGACGCGGCGCTGACGCTGCGGGTGAACCTCTCTGCCGATCAGCTCTCCGACCCCGACGTCATCGATCTGGTCGTCGGGTCGCTCGAACATTCCGCGACCGCCCCGGAGTCGCTGTGCGTCGAGGTCACCGAGACGGTGCTCATGCAAGATCCACGGTCGCTCGACGTCCTGCACGAGCTCCAGTTGCTGGGCATCGGCGTCGCGATCGACGACTTCGGAACGGGCTACTCGTCGCTGAGTCAGCTCAAGCGACTCCCGGTCGACGTGTTGAAGATCGATCGGAGCTTCGTCGACGGGTTGGGCCACACCGTCGACGACGCCGCGATCGTGCGAGCCATCGTCGAGCTGGCCCGGGCGATCGGCCTCGGCGTGGTTGCCGAGGGGATAGAACATCCCCGTCAGGCCGACGAGCTGTTGCGTCTGGGCTGTCGGCGAGGTCAGGGATGGCTCTTCGGCCGGGCCATGCCGTGGGCCGAGCTCGAGTACGAGCTCCTCCGCCCCTGAGTGCCAGCGAGCCCGGCGCCGGGTCACGCGAGGTGGCCGACGGGCCGGTGCCGGTCTGCGTCGGCAGGGCTGACTGTGTATCTTGCGGCCCATGACCCAGCCAACGACTCTCGGTGAGCTCAAGGCGTCGGGCTGGCAGTCGACGCCGGTCCGCGACGAGCTCCGTCGCAACGCCATCCGCCGTATCGCCGCCGGAGAACCGCTCGTCGACAACGTGCTCGGGTACGAGGACACGGTCATCCCTCAGCTCGAGAACGCTCTGCTCGCGGGCCACGACGTCATCTTCCTCGGCGAGCGGGGTCAGGCCAAGACCCGCATCATCCGTTCGCTCACCAGCCTGCTCGACGAGTGGATGCCGATCATCGAGGGATCCGAGATCAACGACGACCCGTTCAACCCGGTCAGCCACTACGCCAAGGCGCAGGTCGACGGGTACGGCGACGAGACCCCGCTCGGATGGGTCCATCGCGACAACCGGTACGGGGAGAAGCTCGCGACACCCGACACGTCGATCGCCGATCTGATCGGCGAGGTCGATCCCATCAAGGTGGCCGAGGGCCGGTACCTGTCCGACGAGCTCACGATCCATTACGGGCTCGTGCCCCGCACGAATCGTGGCGTCTTCGCGATCAACGAGCTTCCCGATCTCGCCGAACGCATCCAGGTTGGGCTGCTGAACGTGCTCGAGGAGCGCGACGTGCAGATCCGGGGTTTCAAGGTCCGCCTGCCCCTCGACGTGTTGTTGTTCGCGTCGGCCAATCCCGAGGACTACACCAACCGCGGCCGCATCATCACCCCGTTGAAGGATCGTTTCGGCGCTCAGATCCGCACCCACTACCCGCTCGAGATCGACACCGAGCTCGACATCGCCGAACAAGAGGCACGCATTCCGGAGACCGACGAGGTCGCAGTCGTCACGCCCGACTTCATGGGCGAGATCGTCGCCACCCTCACCCACCTCGCTCGGCAGAGCCCGCACATAAATCAGCGGTCGGGTGTGTCGGTGCGCCTCACGGTCGCGAACTACGAGACGTTGTCGGCCAGCGCGCTGCGAAGGAGCCTCCGCGCGGGCGAGTCGGTTGCGGTGCCGAGGGTCTGCGATCTCGACGCGCTGGCGTCCTCCACGATGGGCAAGGTCGAGATCGAGAGTCTCGAGGAGGGCCGCGACGGCGAGATCATCCAGCAGTTGCTGCGGGCCTCGGTGCTCACCGTGTTCAAGGACCTGGTCGATCCCGCCGACTACACGGCCGTCGTCGATGCCTTCAACGGCGAGCTCATCGTCGATGCGGGCGACGATGTCGCGTCATCGATGCACCTCGCGCTGGTCGAGTCAGTGCCGGCGTTTCGACCGTGCCTGACCTCGCTCGGATTCGACGACGACGACTTCGCAGATGCGGCGATGGTTGCGAGCGGCGTCGAGCTCGTGCTCGAGGGCCTCCATCTCGCCAAGCGCCTCAACAAGGAGGCCAAGGGGTCGAGCGCGATCTACCGCAGTCGGGGCTGACTCGCCGCATCAGCCCCTTTGCCGGCGGGCGGCGGTGCTCAGTCGATCGGCGCTGGGCTTCGGTTCGCGGTCCCGGCCGACGAGGCCTCGCTGGGACGTGAAGCCGCGGTGCCACTCGTAGCCGTCGATGCCCGTGTCGTAGAGGTAGCCGACGAGTGGAACGCCGTCGTCGAGCGCCCGGTCGATCTCGCCGAGGGTCTCCCGGAGCAGTTCGTCGCGCCAGTCGTCGTCGGTCGTCGAGACGCCGTTGCCGACGATGGCCAGGGGCCGACGGGGGAGCGCGTCGGCCAGCCGGCGCAGCGCGACGCCGGTCTCCTCGGGAGTGGGGGCGAAGCCGGTGTCGTCGCGACGGGCGCCGGTCGGATAGGGGACCAATCGGCCCTCGGGGTCGACGCCGAGGGGATGGCTGGTCGAGAACCCGACGATGTCATGGCAGGCGACGAGCTCGGGCGCGGGTCGGGGCGCGATGCCGGGCAGGCAGAGCTCTCCATCGCGGATCGCGCCGATCCACGAGCTCCAGAACAGGTCGTCCCACCATTGGGCTTTCGGTCCGGCGTCGGGGCCGACGGGGAAGATCGTCGGGACGGCGAAGGCCGAGATCACCGGTGCGTCACCCCCGCGGAGGATGTCAGCCGCGATCCGGTCGGCCTCGAGCGCACCCTCGACGAACTCCATGGCGCGAGCCGGATCGGTGTTGCCGGGTGGTCGAGAGCCGAGCAGGTGGGCCCGAACCGCCCAGCCGATGGGGTCGTCGACACCGACCCAGCCGCCGGCGAGCCCGTCGAATGTCTCGGCGCAGCGATCGACGTGCCGCGCCCACAGGTACCCGCGGCCCCGCTCGTCGCGGAAACCGCCTTCGTCGTCGTGGAACCAGCCGGGCAGGGTGGTGGAGTGGAGGGTCACGATCGGGGTGATCCCCGCGGATCTCGCGGCGCGCAGCACGTCGACGTATCGGTCGAGCTCGTCGGTGTCGAGCTTTCCCTTCGTGGGCTCGAGGCGAGCCCATTCGACGGTGAGCCGGACATGGCTCAGGCCGAGACCGGCGAGCAGCGCCAGATCGTCCCGGAAGTCGATGCCGAAGCCGGCGCCGTCACCGGAGCGCGGCACGCGCTCGTCACGTTCCCAGCGCGACCAGTCGGCGGCGGCGGCCACACCTTCGGCCTGCACCGACGACGAGGTCACACCCCACCAGAAGTCGTGGTCCATGGCCCGAGTGTGCCCGACCGCGTACCGGTTCGCGACGAGAACTAGGGTGCGTTCATGGTCCTCCGGAGGAGACGGCGTGGTCGCGGTGGCCGTCGCGTCGCGTACTCGCGCTGGGACGGCACCCAGCAGGGATTCGATCTCAGTGCCGACGACCTCATGGCCGAGATGGGCGACGACCTGCTCTATCACGGCGACCTCAACGCCGCGTTGCGACGCATGATGCAGTCGGGTTTCGATGTCGACGGCGAACGGGTCCAGGGCATTCGCGAGCTGCTCGAACGACTCAAGCAACAGCGCCAGGAACAGCTCGATCAGTACGACCTCGGCGGTGTCTACGACGACATCGCCAAGGAGCTGCGCGAGGTGGTCGACACCGAACGGCAGTCAGTCGACTCGTTGTCCGAGCAGGCCCAGGCCGACGCCGACGCCCGCCGGTCCGAGATCACCCAGCAGTCGATGCAGGAACGTCAGTTCCACCTCGACATGTTGCCGCCGGACCTGGCCGGCCAGGTGAAGAGCCTCCAGGAGTACGACTTCACCTCGGCCGAGGCCCAGGAGCGCTTCGACGAGCTCGTCGAGAAGCTGCGCGAGCAGCTGATGCAGCAGTACGTCGATCAGATGACCGAGGGCATGGGCTCGATGTCGCCCGAGGACATGGGCCGCATCAAGGACATGATGGCTGAGCTCAACCAGATGCTCGAGCAGCGCGAACGGGGGGAAGAAGTCGACTTCGAGGGGTTCATGGACCGCTACGGCGACTTCTTCCCCGAGAATCCCCAGACGCTCGACGAGCTCCTCGAGGTGATGGCTCAGCGCATGGCCGCCATGCAGGCGATGCTCAACTCGATGACCCCCGAGCAGCGGGCCCAGCTCCAGCAGTTGTCCGATCAGTTGCTCGAGGACATGGACCTGCGGTGGCAGGCCGATCAGCTGGCCAAGAACCTCCAACAGGCGTTCCCCGACGCCGGATGGCAGCAGAGCTACGACTTCGGCGGCACCGATCCGCTCGACTTCTCCCAGGCGAGCGCGCTCTTCGACCAGCTCGGCGACCTCGATCAGCTCGAGAACCTGCTCAGGGGGACCACCAACCCCGGCGCGCTGGCCGAGGTCGACATCGATCGGGCCCGCGAGCTGCTCGGCGACGACGCCGCCCAGAGCCTCGAGAAGATGGCCGAGATGGCCAAGCTGCTCGAAGAGGCCGGGTTGATCGAGAACAAGGAAGGCCGGTACGAGCTCACACCGCGGGCGATTCGACGCATCGGCCAGCAGGCGCTCGCCGATCTGTTCCGCAAGCTGAGCCATGACCGCATGGGTCGCCACGAGCTCTCCACCAGTGGCGCCGGCCACGAACGCGAGTACTCGACGAAGCCCTACGAGTTCGGTGACCCGTTCAATCTGCACATCGAACGCACGGTGCGCAACGCGATACGTCGCACCGGCGGCGGAACACCGGTCTCGTTGACGCCCGACGACTTCGAGGTCGAACGCACCGAGTCGCTCGTGCGGGCCAGCACGGTTCTGATGCTCGACCTGTCGTTGTCGATGCCGATGCGCGAGAACTTCCTGCCGGCGAAGAAGGTGGCGATGGCGCTGCACGCGCTGATGTCCAGTCAGTATCCCCGTGACTTCCTCGGCATCGTCGGGTTCAGCGAGGTGGCCCGCAAGCTCCGGCCCGAGCAGCTTCCCGAGGTCTCGTGGGACTTCGTCTACGGCACGAACATGCAGCACGGGTTCTTGCTGGCCAGGGAGATGTTGGCCCGCCAGTCGGGGACCAAACAGATCATCATGATCACCGACGGTGAGCCGACTGCCCACATCACGCCCAGCGGTCAGCCGTTCTTCAGCTATCCGCCCGCACGCGAGACGGTCGATCTCACCTTGGCCCAGGTGGCGGCGTGCACCAGGGAACGGATTCGCATCAACACGTTCATGCTCGACGCCACACCGCATCTGACGAGCTTCATCGAAAAGATCACGCAGCTGAACGGTGGACGGGCGTTCTTCACCACACCCGAGAACCTCGGCGACTACGTGTTGGTCGACTTCGTCGAGCACAGACGACAGCTCGTCAACGGTCGCCGCTCGGCCTGAGACCGCGCGCCGGAATCGCCCACGAGCGAAATCTCGTCATCCTCTTGCGAAATCGCAGCTCACAGGCCAGAATTACAGCAACGTAATTACATGCCTGTCCGATCCGAGGTCGTCCCCACCGGAACGACCGTCCGAACGGGTCGGGCGACGAGCGACTACTCCCGTTGTGTCTGCTGCGGGCAGGAGGACGGAATGCGCGAACTCGAGAAGCCGGTCGACCAGGCGTGGCAGGAGTATGCCAACTGCCTCGGTGTCGATCCCGACCTGTTCTTCCCCGAGCGCGGCGCCTCGACCCGCGAGGCCAAGGAGGTCTGCCGGGGCTGCGTCGTCCGGGGGGACTGCCTCGAATACGCACTGGCGAACGGCGAGAAGTTCGGCATCTGGGGCGGCATGAGCGAGCGGGAACGTCGTCGAATCCGCCGCCAGCGGGCGCTGGCTCGTGCCGCGGCCGCCGCCGCAGCCGAGGCCGACGCCGCGTCCGCCTGAGGGGCGCCGCTTCGCGTCCCCGATCGTCGGGTAGCCTGACGATATGGGAAGTCTCGGAACCGGTGAGCTCCTCGTGATCCTCGTCATCGTCTTGGTGGTGTTCGGCGGCGCGAAGCTGCCGAAGCTCGCGAAGTCGCTCGGCCAGGCCCAGCGTGAGTTCAAGAAGGGTGTCACCGAGGATGCCGACGACGAAGAAGAAGAAGAAGAGGCCGACGAGTCGACCTGAGGCGCAGGCAACTGCTGCGCCACGACGCTTCTGTTCGAATCGTCCTCCTCGGGAACTTGTTCGCGCCCAGTGGCGTTACGACCACGGAGTCGTGGTGACGTTCTGCCGACGAGCACAGGGATAATCGTTGAACCGGTCGTCTCGTTCCCGCCAGATCGCCGACACGGCTCGAACGAGTGCCGATTCGGTCCCCACCTGGGAAGAGGTCGCCCGTCACCACGGGCGGTTCATCTACACGGTGGCATTCCGGCTGACCGGCAATCGTGCCGATGCCGACGATCTTGTTCAGGAGGTGCTTGTGCGAGTACAGCGTGGTCTGGCCACCTATACGCCGGGTTCCCTCGAGGGCTGGCTCGCCCGCATCACCACCAACGCCTTCTACGACGATGTGCGCCGCAAGAAGCGACGGCCGGCCGATCCGCTGCCCGACGACCCCGACCGCGTCATTCCCGGCGCGCTGCCGGCCGACCTGGCCGGGGCGCAGCACCAGCTCCCCGAACATCTCCAGGACGCCTTGCGCGGCCTGCCCGACGACTACCGCGGCGCCGTGGTGCTGTGTGATGTCGTCGGCATGCGCTACGACGAGATCGCCGATGTCCTCGCGGTACCCGTCGGAACCGTCCGCAGCCGTATCCACCGAGGTCGACTCATGCTCCGTGAGCAACTGCTTCTGGCGGGGGAGGTGCCCCGATGAGCATCGACGACCGCCTCTCCGCCTACCTCGATCACGAGCTCGACGCGGTCGAACGGGTCGCCGTCGAGGCCGAGCTGGCCGACTCTCCAATGCTTCGCGCCGAGCTCGTCGCGGTTGCGGAGTCCCGGCACCTGCTCCGAACACTGCCCGCGGTCGAGCCCACGCCGGGTCTCTTCGATCGGCCACCGGTCACAGCAGTGGCCGCGCCCGCTGCGTCGCTCGACTCGGCCCGAGCGCGACGCCGTCGGCGCCTCGTCGCGCCGGCTGTGGCGGTCGTCGGCATCGCGGCGCTGTGGCTCCTGATTCTCGGGGTCTTCTCCGGATCGGGCGTGAGCAGCATCGTGCCGGCGGTCGATCAGTACGTCGACCGCCATGCCGCGGCCGGTGAGCTCGACGCCAGCGACGGTTTCGTCTCGGTCGACACCGATGACATGCCCGACATGCCGGCCATGCTCGATCCCGACACCAACCTGGCGATGACCGGGATGTATGAACGCGATGATGTCGTCCATGCCCGCTACTCCGACGGTGAGCACGAGCTGTCGGTCTACCGCGAGCCCGGGGTGGTCGACTGGGACGCGCTGAGCGGCGGCGAGATCGGCACGATCGACGGCGAGACCGTCTGGCACCTCGATGTCGACAACGCGAGCGTGTTGATCGTCGAGCGGGCCGAGCAGGTCATCACGGTCGTGGCCGACCCCGGGATGGACGACATGATGATGACCGCGGCAAACGGCGCCGCCTGAGACCCGCGACCAGGGTCAGACCAGCTGGTCGGCGTCGTTCGACGCGTTGAGGTCGGGAGCGGCCTCGCGGCGGGCCGCAGCCGTGCGTTCGCGCAGAATGCGGCGGCGTGACCGCTCCGAGTGACCACCCCAGACGCCGTGTTCGATTCGATTCCGTAGGGCGTACTCGAGGCAGCGTTCCTGCACCGGGCAGCTGCTGCAGATGTGCTGGGCCTTGAGCACACCGACGCCGTCGCTGGGGAAGAAGGTCTCGGGCGGTTGAACGCTGCAGTTCCCTCGGGCCATCCACTTGGTGTTCACCGGCTCCTCCTGTCCCGCGCGTGCCCTCTAGGACGCCCCAACGCACTCAGAAGTTCCCGTATTTCACAGAAAGTCCTCGTAAAGCGGACGTCTCGTCGCCGTTCTCGGGGCGCGCGGCCGGCGAACATCGTGGGTCGCAGGGCCAGATCTCGTCTCGCCGCGTTGGTTCGCCGCGCCAATTTTGCGACGATGGTGGAATCGATCGCGAGCCGACACCTCCCCCGCTGCTCGACGCGGCTGCCTACGAGGACGCCCGCCGGCCCGCGCCACCACCCGTGCCGCGCCCCGAGATCGTCGAGCTTCCCGTCGTGCCTCGGCGGCTCCTGATCGGCGGTGTGGTCGCGACCGTCGTCCTCGCGGTGTTGGGTGCCGTGGTGGCGGCCATGTTGGTGAGCGGCGGCGGTGAGGTGCAACGTGTCAGTGCGGCCGGCGCGACCGTCGAGCCGGGAACGAACCTCGAGTTCGACCGCGAGCCGCTCGACGTGCAGGGTGTCCTCGCCCGCGTGCAGCCGTCGGTCGTCACGATCGAGACGGGTCAGGAGACCGTGCGGGGCCTGTTCGAGGGCGCAGGGTCCGGTCTGGTCATCTCCGAGGACGGGTTGATCCTCACGAACGCACACGTGATCCAGGGCGCCGACGACATCCAGGTCGCCTTCTTCGACGGCACGGTTTCGGCGGCCGAGCTGATCGGCAGCTTTCCCGACGACGACATCGCATTGATCCAGGCGATCGACGTGGTCGGAACAACCCCCGCTGCGCTCGGCACCAGCGAGAACCTCCGGGTCGGCGACGAGGTCGTCGCCATCGGCAACGCGCTGAACCTCGGTTCGTCGCCGAGCGTGACGCTCGGCATCGTCTCGGCCAAGGGGCGCAGCATCGATGCCGGACTGGTCCAGCTCACCGATCTCGTCCAGACCGACGCCGCGATCAATCCCGGGAACTCCGGCGGCCCGCTGGTCGACGCCGCCGGCGAGGTCGTCGGCATCAACACGGCGATCATCGACGACGCCCAGAACATCGGTTTCGCGATCTCGATCGACGCCGTCCGTCCGCTGATCGATCGTCTCGTCGCCGGCCAGGGCGAGATCACGCCCGATACGGCCTTTCTCGGCGTGACCACCCAAGCGGTCGGCGATCTCCCCCAGGTCACCCTCGACGAAGCCGGCGTCACGGTCGAGCTGGGAGCGTTCGTTGCCGACATCGTTGCCGACAGCGCGGCCGAACTGGCCCTGATCGAGCCCGGCGACGTCATCGTCGCGATCGATGGCGAACCCGTCGACAGCCCCGAAGACGTCGCGCGGATCATCCGGAGTCATGTGCCGGGTGATCGAGTCGACGTCGAGGTCGTTCGGGGCGAGGACACCAAAGAGCTCGAGGTCGAGCTCGGATCACGGGGCGGCTGACGGCACCAGGACCGTCGCGCGGCATGCTCGACCGGCAAGTCGAGCCAGTACACTTGCCCATCTCGACCCCGTCCAGGAGCAACTCATGTCCGACATTGCCGAGGACGTCGAGCCGGTTCCACCGGCCGGCAGTCTCACCGTCGTCTATCTCGGCCCGGTCTCGCCGCACTGGGAGATCCGCTCGGACTTCGGCGACCGCACGGCCGTCGACGACTTCCGCACCCGTGCCAACGCACGGCTGATGCTGTTGCCGCCCCACGATCCACAGTTCCGCCGCAACCGCGAGCGTGTCAACCGAGACGCCGAACGAATCAACTTCCGTATCGAGTGGGATCTCGGCTACCCGGAAGACGACGAGGGTGGCAACGGCTGAGCCAGCTCCCGGCGGGGAGTCCATCGATCTGCGCGCTGCGCCCGAGCGACTCCTCAACCGAGAACTGTCCTGGCTCGACTTCAATCGGCGGGTCCTCGCCCAGGCCGAGGACGTCTCGATCCCGATTCTCGAACGGGTCAAGTTCCTTGCGATCCACGCCTCCAATCTCGATGAGTTCTTCCAGGTCCGCGTCGCCGGCCTGAAGGACCAGGTGGCCGCCCGGGTGTCGACGACGACGCCCGACGGCCGAACACCGTCGGAACAGCTCGACTCGATCCACCGCGACATCGATGCCCAACTGGCGGTCGTGGCCGAGACGCTCCACGGCCAGCTGCTGCCCGCGCTGGCCTCGGTCGGCGTGGTGCTCGTCGGCTGGGACGACCTCGACGACGACGACCGGCGATGGGCCGCCACGCTCTTCGAGGAGCGGGTGTTCCCCGTCCTGACACCGTTGGCGGTCGACCTGGGCCGGCCGTTCCCGTTCATCTCGAATCTCTCCCTGAGCCTGGGCGTGATCCTCAGCGGTGTCGACTCCGACCAGCGGCTGTTCGCACGTATCAAGGTTCCGCCGCTGCTCGATCGGTTCGTGGCGCTGCCCGACGGTCGGCGGTTCCTTCCCCTCGAACAGCTCATCATCGCCCACCTCGAGCAGCTCTTCCCCGGTATGACGATCGTCGACAACGTCGTGTTCCGCGTCACCCGCAACGCCGACCTGGCGATCGACGAGGGTGAGGCCGACGACCTGCTCGAAGCGGTCGAGGTCGAGCTGCGGCGCCGTCGGTTCCGCAGCGTCGTGCGACTCGAGGTCGAGCGGCCACCGACCGACGAGGCCCGTCGCCTGTTGCTCGACGAGCTCGAGATCGACGAGGACGACATGTACGTCACCTCGGTACTGCTCGATCTCGCGTCGTTGTGGCAGCTTCACGGTCTCGATCGGCCCGACCTGAAGGAACCGGCATGGAAGTCGATCCCGCCACCGGAGTTCCGCGATCTCGACGGCACACGCGACATCTTCTCGGTGCTCCGTGAACGCGACGTGTTGGTGCACCACCCCTACACCTCGTTCTCGGGATCGGTTCAGGAGTTCATCCGGCAGGCGTCGCGTGATCCTGCCGTTCTGGCGATCAAGCTCACCCTGTACCGCACTTCGGGCGACAGTCCGATCGTCGAGTCGTTGATCCACGCCGCCGAAGCCGGCAAACAGGTTGCGGTGGTCGTCGAGCTGAAGGCTCGATTCGACGAGGAGAACAACATCGAATGGGCCCGCCGACTCGAGCGGGCCGGAGTTCACGTCGCGCACGGCTTCGCCGGCATCAAGGTCCACACCAAGACGGCGCTCGTCGTGCGCGAGGAGGCCGACGGGATCCGACGGTACGGTCACGTCGGCACGGGCAACTACAACTCCAAGACCGCTCGGTTGTACGAGGACTTCGGGCTCTTGACCGCCGACGAGCGCATCGGCGCCGACCTGACCCAGCTGTTCAACTTCCTCACCGGGTACGGGCGCGATGTCGGCTACGAGCGGCTGTTGGTCGCTCCTCATCAGCTTCGGGGACCGCTCGCCGAGCTGATCGCGAACGAGGCCGAGCTCGGGCCGGCGGGCCGAATCGTCATGAAGATGAACAGTCTCGTCGACGCCGATCTCATCGACGAGCTCTATGAAGCGTCCTCGCGCGGCGTGCGCATCGACCTGATCGTGCGGGGCATCTGCTGTCTCCGTCCCGAGGTGCCCGGTCTCTCCGACACCATCAGGGTCCGGTCGCTGGTCGGCCGATATCTCGAGCACTCACGGGTGTTCTACTTCGCGAACGGCGAAGGCCCCGGTCGTCCGAGCTACCTCATCGGGTCGGCCGATCTGATGCCGCGGAACCTCGACCGCCGGGTCGAGGCGCTGGCGTTCGTCGACGCGCCTGCACTTCGCGAGCGACTCGACATCGTCATCGACACCTGCCTGTCCGACGCTGCCCTCGCATGGTGTCTCGACCGCGATGGTCAATGGCGCCGCGCGTCCGGACCCGGGCGATCGACACACGACGTGCTGCGGGAGCTCGAGGCCGAGCGGGCGGAAGCGGCCGAGACCGTGCTGCGGGAGTTCGAGGCCGAGCGGGCGGAAGCGGCCGAGACCGTGCTGCGGGAGCTCGAGGCCGAGCGGGCGGAAGCGGCCGAGACCGTGGTGCGCGAGCCTGGTGCCGGGCGGGCGGAAGCGGCCGAGACCGTGGTGCGCGAGCCTGGTGCCGGGCGGGCGGAAGCGGCCAAGACGGTGGTGCGCGAGCT
>JAOTZB010000379.1 GCA_029861625.1 Acidimicrobiia bacterium | reverse complement strand
CTTCCCGTTGTCGATGACGACGAGCAGGAAGTACGGGAGCGCGGTGCTGGCCGGATCGTCGAATGGGCCCGAGATGGCGGCCACGTTGCCCGACACGTACAGACACTCGACGGTGCCCTTCGAGTCTGCCCACGGGGCGCCCTCGAAGAGGATGTCGTACCGGAGGTGTCCGCTGGCATCGGCTGGACTGCCCTTCGCGTTGAACTGGAACTGCCCGCCATCCGCGAGGCGCCCGGCTCCCGTGGCCGAGTCGGTGGCGCTCGGCGCGGCAGCCGACGGGGCTGCGATGACCAGGAAAGCGGTCAGGACGACCAAACCAGTGAGCATCAACAGGGAGCGCCTGGCGCGGCTGGGCCCCATCGGGGCGATGTCAGAAGTTCGTCTCATGCGCATGACCCTCCTTCAGCACCAACTACCGATGCCCGAATGATCGGTGCCTCAGGACAGGCGAGCTAGAGGAGGAAGTCATGCTTGCCCGGCGCCTCTGCAGGAGTCCGAGCGCGAGGTCCGCTCGTTCCGGCGAGCGACGCCGAAAGCGCCCCATGGGTGCGGTGGCGGTCGATGACAACGAGGTGGTGCTCGAGGAGCTCCGACTCCGAGCATCAACGGTTCAGGTCGAGCGGCTGTGTGAGTGGGCGGGCCGGTTCGAGAAACGCGAGTGGGCGGTCGAGTCCGCCAATGGTCTCGGCTACCTGATCGCTCAGCAGTTGCTCGCGGCCGGCGAGACGGTGTTCGACGTGCCGGCGGTGCTGGCTTCGCGAGTTCGGCTGCTGGGTTCGATCCGAGCGTGGGAGCCCGTGTTCTCGTCCTTCGAGCAGGTGCTCGGGCCGGACCTCTACCGCCGGCTCTACCCCGACTGGAGATCGCAGCAACGCGCATCGGTCGAGCAGGCGCTCGCGTCGAACGAGACCTGGGTGAGGGTCGCCGAGGCGCAGGTCACGGGCTTCGTCAACGTGATCTTCGACGCCGGCGAGAAGGTCGGAGAGATCCACATGATCGCCGTGGATCCCCGCTCCCAACGCCGGGGCATCGCCACCGATCTCACCGAGCTGGCGGTGGCCGAGATGACACGGCGCGGGCTGACCTTGGCCACCGTCTCGACCGGTGGCGACCCGGGCCACGCCCCGGCCCGGCGCACCTACGAGAAGGCGGGGTTCGCCTCGTTCCCGCAGATGCTGTAATCCAAGATCCTGGAACCGACGATCGAGTCGTGACCCGGCCGCTCGAGAGGAGGGCGATGCCACGGATACTCGACTACAACGGGCAAGACGCCGACCGGACCGTCACGGTCGCATCGGTCGCCGCGCTCCACGGCGAGGAGACGCAGCTCGCCCAGGTGACCGCGTCGACCGACGAGGAGGCAGCCGCCGCGGAGGCAGCCGGCATCGAGATGGTCGTCTGCATGGCCGAGGCCGTGCCGTCGGTTCGCCGGGGTTCCTCGCGCCTCTTCGTGACCGCGGCGATCGACTTCGCCGGCGCGGTGACCGTCGACGAGCTGCTGGGCGACGCCCTGACCGCCTTGTCCGACGGGGCCGACGCGGTCATCACCGCCCGGCGGCTGGATGCGGTCCGCCGCCTCGCCGAGGAGGACATCCCTGTCATGGGCCACCTCGGCTTCGTTCCCAAGAAGTCGACCCTGTTCGGCGGGGTCCGTGCGGTCGGGAAGACCGCCGAAGAAGCAACCGCGCTCTGGAAGCGGTTCCAGCAACTCGAAGAGGCGGGCGCGTTCGCGGTCGAGTGCGAGCTGATACCGGCCAGGGTCATGCGGGCGATCAACCAGCGCACCGGCATGACGACGATCTCCCTCGGGTCGGGCCCCGATGCCGATGTGCTGTTCCTCTTCTGCTCCGACATCTGCGGCGAAGGTCCACGGAAGCCCAGGCACGCACGGGCCTACGCCGATCTCGCCGCCCTGCACGCGCAGATCGCCGAGGAGAGGGTGCGGGCGCTGTCCGCCTTTCGTGCCGATGTCGCCGCCAGCAGCTTCCCCGACGAGACCGAGATCGCCCACATCGACGACGACGAGCTGGCCCGATTCGTCGAGTCGATCGACGCCGACTGACCGAGCCTGTGGGCGCGCCGGCCGTTCGTGGTAGAGATGTCGCCACCCGATCGACTCACGGCGGTCCCGGGTCGCAGAGGAGAACGACCATGAGCAAGGTCTGCGTTCGGACCGCTGATGGCCGAGCCGCCCCAGATGTCGCCGGCGACCCCGATCGCGGCGATCGGCTTCGACGTCTGACCGGATCCGGCTAGTTGTCGAGTTCGGGCTCGGTGTCGCAGCCGAACATGCCGCCCGGGAGCTCGTCGGCGAGGATCTCGTCGATGCGATCGAGCACCTCCGCATCGAGACCGAGCTCGGTGTCGAGTCGCTCACGGACTCGCTCGCGCACATCTCCCGGCCAGCCGGCCTCGCCGAACAACCGGCACGCGAAGCCTCCCGGCGGGAACGGCTCGAAGCCTACGTCGGGGCCGGGCAGGTGCTCGAAGAGCTCGTCGAACCTCGGGAGCTCGTCGAAATGAGGTAGCTCGCCGCGCTCGGGGACGCCCCCGAAGAGCTCGTCGAGGTGCTGCTCGAGCCGCTCCTTCGCCTCGCCCCCGTCGAAGTCCTCCCCGAAGAAGTCGCCCAGCCGCTCGTCGAACAGCGGAGGTAGCCCGGGAAGCTCGGACGGCACCGGGATCTCCGACCCGCAGGCCTCGACGGCTTCGCGCGCGTCGTCGATGGCCTGCTCGAGGTCGATCTCCTCGCCGTCGACGCGCAGGGTGACGTCGCCGTCGCGGATCTCGATGTCGATGGCGACGTCACCGTCGAAGTCGGGCAGGTCGAGCCCCTGACCCTCGAGACACTCCACGAACCCGCCGATCGGCGACTCCTCGGGCGGTTCGCCTTGGGCGATCGAGACGCTGACGGCGTCGTCGTCGGACAACGCGATCGCGGCGCCGACGCTGCCACCGCCCACCAGCGCGGCGGTGACTGCTCCGACAACGATCGTTCGGCGCATCTGACCCCTCCTGTTCTCCCTTCGCGCTCAATGATCGCGTCTCCGGTGAGCGATTTGCGGTCGCCCAGCCGTGCTCTGCGTGCTGGCAGCCGTCGCGACGAGCGCGTCGATGGCTGCGGTCAGCCCGGCACACGGCGCCGCCATCGGCCAGGGGGCCGAGACACGTCCGGGGCCGGTGATGTCCGACCGGGTGGGCGCCGGCTTCGACCACTCGTGTGCGGTGTCGCGCACCGGCACCGTGCGCTGCTGGGGCAGCAACCGGTTCGGGTCAGCTCGGCTACGGCCACACCGAGACCATCGGCGACGACGGACGGCGACGGCGCCACCGCAATCGTCGCTGGGGGCTCGCACACCTGCTCGCTATGGACGATGCCTCGGTTCGGTGTTGGGGCACGACGAGACGCCCGGCGAAGCACCCGGCGACGTGCGCCCAGTAGCCCTCCA
>JAOTZB010000079.1 GCA_029861625.1 Acidimicrobiia bacterium | reverse complement strand
CAAGAATCCCAACACGTCACCCGAGAAGCGCAAGTTCGCGATCTCGATCATGACCGTCCATCTCATGTTCTGGGCGACCCTGGTCATGATTGGTTCCTTCTTCCGAGGCCCCGGCCAGAACTTCGTCTTGCCGTGGCAGGAAGGGTTGTTCTTCGACCTGTGATGTCTCCGCTCACCCCCCGTTCGGCCGAGGAGCAACCGTGATCTTCGCTGTCGTCATCGCCCTACTCGTCGTCGCCGCCGCCGTCGTCGGCTTCGTCTCCATCAGTCGACGCGACACGGGCGATGCCACGGGCCGGCTCACGCGCGAGACCGTCAAGCGGGACCGCGGCGAGGTCGCGGTTTCGATCGGCGACGAGAGCCCCGAGGCCTCCGGGCGCGAGGTGGAGCGACAAGCGGTGCTCGCGCGGATCGAGTCCGGCAGCGAGCTCGTCACTGCCGACAGCGCGCCGCCGGTCGCCTGGACACCGCCGGATCCCGAGACCGTCGGCGCGAACCGCCGCCAGTTCCTCAACCGGTCGATCGTCGGCTTCATGGGCCTCGGCCTCTCGGGGTTCGGCGCGGCAGTGCTCGCGTTCTTGTGGCCCTCCCGAATCACCGGCTTCGGGGCGAAGCTCAACCTCGGCGACATCGACGCGCTCAAGACCGAGATCGCCGACGCCGGCAACTTCTTGTACCTGGCCGAGGGTCGCATGTGGGTCACCCGGTATCCCGAGAGCGCCCTCGAGAAGGCCCGAGCTGCCTATACGCCGGCCGAGCTGATCGGCATGGAGGAGGGGCTGATCGCCCTGTTCCAGAAGTGCCCACACCTCGGATGCCGTGTGCCCGACTGCCAGAGCTCGCAGTGGTTCGAGTGCCCGTGCCACGGGTCCCGGTACAACCGGGTCGGGGAGAAACGCAGTGGCCCGGCGCCTCGCGGGATGGACCGGTTCGCGATGGAGATCAGCTCCAACCAGTTCGTCGTGAACACCGGCGCGATCATCCCCGGACCCCCGATCGGCACCAACACCACCGGCCAGGAGCCCGAAGGCCCGTCGTGTGTGGGTGGAGCATCCGAGTGAGTCCTCTGGAGGCATCGAACACCACCATGCTCGTGGCAGCCAACACGTTCCGGACGACCGGGCTCGTCATGGCGACCATCGCCGTCGTCGCGTACCTGGGCTATCTCGCCTACAACTACATCTGGGGCCGCGGTGACATCGGTTCCGAGCTCGAGCTGGCCGCGAACAAGAAGCCGTACCTCGAGGACGCCGAGCTCGAGACGAAGAAGCTCGATCTCAGCCTCACCGTCGGTCTGGCCACCATCGCCGTCATCGGCCTCGCTCTCCCGCTCTACTGGTTGGGCGAGCCCGGTCGCCAGGAGGGGTACATCGAGCTCACCACAGCCCAGCTCGCCAGCCGGGGCGAACACCTCTTCGAGGAGAGCTGCTCGGGCTGTCACGGACTCGGTGCGGTCGGTGGCACGGCCCCGTACACGGTGACCGACAGCGAGGGTGGGTTCATCGCCAACGTCACCTGGCGGGCCCCGGCGCTCACCACCGTGTTGTACCGGTTCTCCGAGGACGAGGTCCGGTACGTCTTGAACTTCGGTCGCCAGAACTCGCCGATGCCGGCGTGGGGCGCCCCCGGCGGTGGACCGCTCACCACCCAGGCCGTCGACGAACTGGTCGTCTATCTCAGCGAGATCCAGCTCGATCCGGCCGAGGTCACGGCCGAGGTCGACGAGGGGATCGAGCAGTCGGCGCGTGCGGTCGTCGTCGCCGCGAACCCCGATCTCCAGGGCGACGAAGCGGCCATCATGGCCGAGGTCGAGCAGTACATCGAGGCCGCGACCGAGGAACAGCTCGGCGAGCTGTTGTTCACCAATCCGATCGGGTCCGGGGCCTACAGCTGCGCCCGCTGCCACACTGCGGGGTGGTCATGGGACTCCAACGGTGTCGCCGTCGACCCCGAGCAACCGTTCTCGTCGCTCATCTCGTTGCAGGTGTCGGGTGGGGGCGGGTTCGGCCCGAACCTCACCGGTGGTGCGACCGTTCGGCAGTTCCCGAATTCCGTCAATCATGCCGATTTCATCTCCATCGGTGCCCAGGACGGCGTTGCCTATGGCAGCTTCGGCCAGGGTGACGGTGGCGGCCAGATGCCGGCCTTCGGCGTGTGCGTCGGCGACCGCGGCTCGAGCGACATCAGCCCTGTGTTCGGATTCTGCGAGGTCACCGACGCCGACGGCGTGGTGAGCGAACGGCCGGGCGTGCTCACGCCCGAACAGATCGACGCCGTCGTCGCCTACGAGCGGAGCCTGTGATGCCCGACCTGATCCTCGCCGGCATCGGGTGGGAGCCCGAGATCCGCGGCGCTCTCACGGTCGTGCTGGGTTGCACCGTGTTGATGGGTTCGGTGTGGTTGTTGCTGGCCACGAACACCGGCGTCAGGCTCGGCACGCTCATAGCGCTCGCCGGGTTCTTCGGCTGGATGTTCATCATGGGGCTCATCTGGTGGATGTACGGCATCGGCTACGTCGGCGACAACCCCACCTGGGAAGGCCGTGAGATCGTCGTCGAGACGGCGACCGACGCCGAGATCGCCACCGAACACGTCGAGCAGGTCTCGAGCAATGCCGGCCAGCCCCGGGCCATCGACCTGGTCCGCGACATGGGCGACGAAGACGTCAACGCCGAGCTCGACACGGTCGACGAGGAAGAGATCACGGCCCGGCTGACCGAGGCCAACGAGACGCTCGCGGTTGCGGCCGCCGAGTCGGGCATCGACGATCCCCGGGTCCTGAGCGACGAACAGCTCGCGGCCGCGATCGATCAGGCGATCGACGACGCGAACCAACGCAACGAACAGCTCACGCTCACCCAGCTCAAGGCCGTCGCGCCCGAACTGATCGAAGAAGCCACCGATGCCGGACTGATCGACCCGGGTGTGTGGCGCCTCGTCGACGCCGCGGAAGCCGGCGAGGCCCAGACCTCGGCCACGGCCGTCGTGCTCGAAGAGGGCGTCTTCGACGATTCCGGCGAGTTCATCGTGGTCGACACCTATCAGCGGGGCGGAAAGCCTCGCCGCGACGGCGACAGCATCTGGTCCAGGGTCACGAATCGCATCGAGAAGATCTCGATGATCACCCACCCGACCAACTACACGGTCGTGCAGCTCCAGCGAACGCTCGACAAGCCGACGGTGCCGGGGCAGGCCGCGCCGTTCGCCGAGCCCGATCCGGACTCACCGATCATCTCGGTGGTCATGGTGCGCAATCTGGGCAATCAAAGGCTCCAACCCGCGCTGATCACCTTCATCTCGTTGCTGTTGTTCTCGGCCACATGCCTCGCCCTGCACCAGCGCGACCGCCGGTTCGGCGAGGCCGAAGCGGCCTTCGCCGCGGGGGCCTGACAACCGTGGCCCGCCACCGCCGGACGGTTGGCTGATGCTCGGCCAGTACCTCCCCATCCTGGCGCTCGGTGTGCTGGCGGTCTTGTTCGCAGCCGTCAGCTTCGTCGCCTCGAAGCTGCTCGCGCCCCGTCGCCCGACCAGCGCCAAGGCCGCGCCGTACGAGTGCGGCATCGTCCCCACCAAGGAGGCACCGGAGCGGTTCCCGGTGCGGTTCTTCCTGGTGGCGATGATCTTCATCGTCTTCGACATCGAGATCATCTTCATCTACCCGTGGGCCACGATCTTCGAGGGTCTGGGCCTGTACGGGCTCGTTGCCATGTTGATCTTCGCCTTCGCGGTGTTCGAGTCGTTCGTCTACCTCGTGGGCAACGGCGCCCTCGACTGGGGCCCACTGAAGAAGCAGGTCCCGCGAACCAGGTGAGCGCGAGCCGCACGAGCACCACGACGGTTCGACGGGTCGGCCTCGACGGGCGCACCACCAGCGACACGACCGGCGAAGAGGCGGCCTGATGCCGAAGGTTCCACTCATCGGCGAGGTCGGCCGGGTCGCCGATGAAGGTCTCGAGGGGCTCGATCACGGCTTCCTGACCGGCAAGATCGAGGATCTCGTGAAGTGGTCCCGGGCCCGCAGCTGCTGGCCGGCAACCTTCGGTCTGGCCTGCTGTGCCATCGAGATGATGGCCGCCGGAGGTGCTCACTACGACCTGGCCCGCTACGGCATGGAGGTGTTCCGCGCCTCACCCCGACAGGCCGATCTCATGATCGTCGCCGGTCGCGTCTCGCAGAAGATGGCGCCGGTCCTCCGCCAGATCTACGACCAGATGGCCGAACCGAAATGGGTCATCTCGATGGGCGTGTGCGCATCGAGCGGGGGCATGTTCAACAACTACGCGATCGTGCAGGGAGTCGACCAGGTCGTTCCCGTCGACGTGTACGCACCTGGCTGCCCCCCCGGACCCGAGACGCTCATGCACGCGATCCTGACGTTGCACGATCACATCCAGAGCGGCGAGCTCACGCGGCGGCGCGAGCCCGGCGTCGAGGGTGCAGGGATCGTCATCGACCAGCGCGACGGCCAGACCGCGTCGCAGATGATCCTCACCCGGTAGGCGTGCCGTGACCGAGGAACACGTCGACGGTACCGACGAGGGCGAGGGCGACGACGCCCCCGAGGTCGAGCTCGCGTACGGGGTTCCCGTGGCGGTCTCGCGTGGCCAGCGGGTGCTGCACCCGACACGCGACCAGCTTCTGGGTGTCGTCGAGGAACTGCGGTCCGACGGGTACCTGGTCTGTGTCGACCTCTGCGGTGTCGACTACTCCGCACATCCGGGCCGCTCGCTGCCGCTCGGTGTCGTCGGCGAACGGTTCGAGGTGGTCGTCAACGTGTTGAACCATCTCGATCGCGACCGAGTCCGGCTGCGCGTCCAGGTACCGGAGGACGACCCGACCCTGCCATCGCTGTTCGACCAGTACCCCGGTACCGAAGCGATGGAACGCGAGGCCTACGACATGTTCGGCCTCACCTTCGACGACCACCCCGACCTCAGCCGCATCCTCATGCCCGAGGACTGGGTGGGATACCCGCTGCGCAAGGATTTCGCGGTCGGCAGCGTGCCCGTGCAGTTCAAGGGCGCCCCGGAGGCCCGGTGAGATGACCGTGGCCGACCCCACCATCATCGATCTCGGCGACGATTCCGGAGTGCGTCGCCGCACGGGCAGCCCGGTGCTGCGATTGTCGGAGGCCGATGCCGCTGCGCTCGCCGACGTCCCGGCCGAGGCCGGAGACCAGCGCATGGTCATCAACATGGGACCCCAGCATCCGAGCACCCACGGCGTCTTGCGGCTGATGCTCGAGATGGAGGGTGAGACCGTCCTGCGGTGCAAACCCATCGTCGGTTACCTGCACACGGGCATGGAGAAGACCGGTGAGCAGCTCTCGTACCTCCAAGGTCCGACGAATGTCACCCGGATGGACTACGCATCGCCGTTGTTCAACGAGCTCGTCTTCTCGCTGGCCACCGAGGCGCTGCTCGAGATCGAGGCGCCGCCGCGCGCCGTGTGGATTCGCATGCTGATGTGCGAGCTGAACCGCATGAGCTCGCACCTGCTGTTCCAGGCCACCAACGGTCTCGACCTCGGCGCCGTCTCGGCGATGATCTACGGATGGCGACTGCGCGAGGACATGCTGCGGTTGTTCGAGAAGATCACCGGGCTGCGGATGAACCACAACTACATCCGACCGGGCGGCGTCGCCGCCGACCTCCCCGACGGCTGGCGCGACGACACCCTCCGACTGCTCGACTCGTTTCCGGACAAGCTCGACGAGTTCGATCAGCTCCTCACCGGTCAGCCGATCTGGCGCGAGCGGCTGCAGGGGGTCGGCGTGTTGAACACCGCCGAATGCCTGGCGCTCGGAGTCACTGGGCCGCTGTTGCGCTCGACGGGTTACGACTGGGACCTCCGTCGCGATCAGCCCTATCTGGCCTACGACGAGGTCGACTTCGACGTACTCGTCGGCTCCTACGGCGACTGTTTCGATCGATACGCCATCCGGCTCAACGAGATCCGCGAGTCGATGCGGATCGTGCGCCAGATCCTCGAACGCATGCCGGCCGGCGACTACCGCATCCAGGACAAGAAGGTCACACCACCACCTCGCGCTCGCATCGACGAGTCGATGGAGGCGCTCATCCACCACTTCAAGATCTTCACCGAGGGCTTCAAGGTGCCCGAGGGCGAGGTCTACGTCGCAGTCGAGTCACCCCGAGGCGAGCTCGGCTGCTACATGGTGAGCGACGGCGGCCCTCACCCGTATCGCATGCACATCAGAGGACCGAGCTTCGTGAACCTCCAGTGTCTGCCCCATCTCATGGCGGGCGGCCTGCTCGCCGACGGTGTGGCGATCATCAGCTCCGTCGACCCGATCATGGGGGACGTCGATCGATGAGTCGATTGTCGCCCGAGAACGTCACCATCGCCGAGGAGATCATCGCTCGGTACCCGCGACCGAAGTCGGCGCTCATCCCGCTGTTGCACCTGGCCCAGGAGCAGGACGGTCACGTCGCCGACGACGCCATGACGCACGTCGCCGAGCTGGTCGGTGTCACACCGGCCGAGGTGCTCGGCACCTGCTCGTTCTACGAGATGTTCAAGCGTCACGAGGTCGGGACCTACGTCGTGAACGTCTGCACGAACATCAGCTGCCAGCTGCTCGGCGGCGAGGAGCTGCTCCATCACGCCGAGACGGTGCTCGGCGTGAAGGCCGGTGGAACCACCGACGACGGGCTCTTCACCATCGAGGACGTCGAGTGCATCGCGGCATGCACCGAGGCCCCCTGCCTCCAGGTCAACTACCGGTACCGGTACCACGTGACCAACGACGACTTCGATCAGCTGGTCGACGACCTCCGAGCGGGCCGGGCCACCGATGTCCCCGAGCACGGGGTGCTGGCCACGGTACGCCAACGGATCGCCGGCGATCGTCTGGCCGGTGTCGTGCCACCCGAGGTCGCCACCGAGGCGCCGGTGTGGTTGCCGGATCCGGCCGAAGAGCGGGCCCGCTGATGGGGGTCAACTCCTACCTGGCCCACGCCCCAGGCTACGTCGACAACGAGGGTCCGAAGATCGTCACCGGGCGCTTCGTGCACGAGGATTCCCACACCCTCGCGCGGTCGCTCGCGACGGGCGGGTACGACGGCTTGAAGCGAGCGCTCGAACAGTCGCCGACATCGATCCACGACATCGTCCGCGACGCCACCCTGCTCGGGCGAGGTGGGGCCGGGTTCCCGGCCGGTGTCAAGTGGGGGTTCTGTCCGCCAGGCGTCTGGCCCCGGTACCTCGTCGTCAACGGCGACGAGAGCGAACCAGGCACCTACAAGGACCGGCTGTTGATGCAGCGCGATCCGCATCAGCTCATCGAGGGCAGCCTCATCGCCTGCTACGCCCTCGGTCTCTCACAGTGTTTCCTGTACGTGCGCGGCGAGATGGCCCTGGCCCAGGAACGCATCGCCATCGCCTTGAACGAGGCCTACGACGCCGGCCTGGTCGGCACGAACATCCTCGGTACCGATCTGTCCGTCGACATCGTCCTGCACTGGGGTGCCGGGGCCTACATCGTGGGCGAGGAGACGGCACTCATCGAGAGTCTCGAAGGCAATCGCGGCATGCCGCGCCTCAAGCCACCGTTCTTCCCGGCCGCGATCGGGCTGTACGGCAAGCCGACCATCGTCAACAACGTCGAGACGCTCGCGAACCTGCCGTGGATCATCAACAACGGTGCCGCGGCATACAAGGCCTTCGGAAGCGAGACGTCACCGGGCACGCGCATGTTCGCCGTCTCCGGACACGTGAAACGGCCCGGCGTGTACGAGGTCGAGCACGGCACGACCACGTTTCGCGAACTGCTGTACGGCGACAACTACTGCCAGGGCATCCGCGCTGGCCACGAGCTCAAGATGTTCATCCCCGGCGGCGGCTCCGCACCGTGGTTCTTCCCCGAACAGCTCGACCTGCCGCTCGAGGCCCGCCCGGTGGGGGCAGCCGGGTCGATGCTCGGATCGGGCGCCATCGTCGTCATGGACGAGACCACCGACGCTGTGAAGGCGTGCCTCCGTGTCGTCCGGTTCTTCGCCAGGGAGTCCTGCGGCAAGTGCACGCCCTGCCGCGAGGGCACGAGCTGGGAGGAGACGATCCTCCAGCGCATCCACGATGGCCTCGGCCGCCCCGGCGACATCGACATGTTGCTGGACATCGCCGACAACATCAGCCCGGGCCCGTACCCGACTGCGGCCGACGAGGCCAACGGTCTCGACGCAGTCCCGTTCCCGCCGAAGCAGACCACCATCTGCCCGCTGGGTCCGTCGTCGGTCGCACCGATCACCTCGGCCATTCGCCGGTTCCGCCACGAGTTCGAGGCCAAGATCACGGCACGCGAGCTCATTCCCGTGGAGGCCACCGGCCCGTGACGGCTCCAACGGATGCAGACGTTGTGCCGGTGACGGTGAACGGTGTCGAGGTCGAGGCGAACGCGGGCGAGCTCCTCATCGACGCCTGCGAGCGCAACGGCGTCTACATCCCGCGCTTTTGCCACCACCCCCGCATGAAACCGGTCGGCATGTGCCGGATGTGCCTGGTCGAGGTCGATGCCGGTCGAGGCGCATCGCTCCAGCCCTCATGCATGCTGCCGTGCACCCCCGGCATGATCGTCGACACCGAGAGCGACCTGACCAAGAAGGCCCAGGACGGTGTCCTCGAGTTCTTGCTCATCAACCACCCGCTCGACTGTCCCGTGTGCGACAAGGGCGGCGAATGCCCGCTCCAGGACCAGACGATGGCGTACGGGCCGGGCGAGAGTCGATTCGTCGAGGAGAAGCGGCACTACGAGAAGCCGATTCCGATCAGCGACACCGTCTACCTCGACCGTGAGCGGTGCATCCTGTGTGATCGTTGCACCCGCTTCGCCAGCGAGGTCGCCGGCGATCCGCTGATCCATTTCCAGGACCGTGGGAGTCAGACCCAGGTCAACACGTTCCCCGACGAGCCGTTCGCCTCCTACTTCAGCGGCAACACCGTGCAGATCTGTCCGGTGGGTGCCCTCACCGCCAAGCCATATCGTTTCAAGGCGCGGCCGTGGGACCTCGAAGAGGTCGACTCGACCTTCCCGAACCCGATGGGCGACCGTGTCAACGTCCAGTCCTCGCGCGATCGGGTCCTGCGCATCCAGGGTGTCGACAGCGATGCCACCAACTGGGGCTGGCTCACGGATCGAGACCGGTTCTCGTTCGAGGCGTTGAGCCACGACCAACGACTTGTCACGCCGCTCGTCCGTGGTGACTCGCTCGGCAATGCAACCGACGACGGCGACGAGCTCGTGGCCACCAGCTGGGCTGTCGCGGTCGAGCGGGCGGCGTCGGCGATCACGGCGTCGCTCGAGGCCGGCGGTGCGGAGAGCATCGGCGTCATCGGCGGCGCCAACCTCACGACCGAGGCACAGTACGTCTGGGCGAAGCTCGCCAAGGGAGTCATCGGCACCGACAACGTCGACGCGCAGCTCGGCGACGGCCTCCCGGCTCAGGTCGTGACCGCGCTGCCGCGGAACACCATCTCCGACGCGATGGCACCCGGAAGTGCCGTGGTGCTGCTCGTCGACGACCCGAAGGAGCAGTTCGGCACCCTCTTCCTCCGCCTCCGCCATGCGGCAGTCGAGGGCGACATCACCATCGTCGAGCTGTCCCCGATCGCGAGCGGCCTCGGGTCGCTCGTCACCGTCGGTGCGCACGCCCGCCCCGGCGATGTCGGCGCCGTCGCCCGGGCCATCGTCGACGGCCGCACCGATGTCGAGGTCGGCGGCGTCGAGCCGGCCGAGCTGCAGGCCGCAGCGGCGGCGCTCGCAGCTCGAGCCGTCACCGTCATCGTCGGCCGACCGTCGGTCGCCGAGCAGGCCGGCCCGATCATCGACGCCATCGCCGCGTTCACCGAGCTGGAGTCGGTGTCGTTCCTGCCGCTGCTGCGCCGCGGGAACATCAGCGGTGCGCTCGACATGGGGCTCACGCCGGGCATGCTCCCCGGTCGGACGACCCTGGCCGAGGGAGGCGAGTGGTACCGGGCTGCGTGGGGGACCGTGCCCGCCGACAGCGGGCTCGACACGGCTGGCATGCTCGAAGCGGCGGTCGACGGGTCATTGACCACCCTCGTTCTGTTGGGCGCCGACCCCCTCGCCGACTTCCCCGATGCCGATCTCGCCTCACGGGGGCTGGCGGCATGCCGAACCGTCATCGCGGTCGACATCTTCGCGTCGTCGTCGGTCGCGAACGCCGATGTCGTCCTACCCGCCGCCGGCTTCGCCGAGGGGGCGGGGACGCACACGAATCTCGAGGGACGCCTCAGTCCGTTGATGCAGAAGGTCAACCCGCCGGGCACGGCTCGTGCCGACTGGCTCATCGCAGCCGAGCTCGCGTGGGCGCTCCGGGCCGACCTCGGCATCGAATCGCCCGAGTCGGCATGGGCCGAGATCGAACGGCTGGCGCCGAGCCACGCCGGCGCCACCGTCGAGCAGGTCCGAGCGGCACACGACGGGCTCGTGATTCCGCGGCCGGATGATGCGGGCGCCGACCGCCCCGCGATGGTCTCGTTCAGCGCCCCGGTTCCCACCGAGATCGTCCCCGTCGACGGCTATGCGCTTCGCCTCGTCGCCGACAGGCGACTGTACGACCAGGGCACGATCGTCCAGCACTGCGCCTCGATGGCCCACCAGTCCGACCTCGCCCGCATCTCGATGCACCCCCTCGACGCGGCCGCGCTGGGTGTGCGCGACGGCGACCTCGTGCGGGTCACATCGGCTCGGGCCAGCATCGAGCTCCCGGCGCGTCCCGATCGCTGCGTCCCTCGCGGTCGCGCCGTCATCCCGCTGAATCGCGCCGGTGCCGACGTCCGTGCCCTGATCGACCTCGCAACCGTCGTCACCGACGTGCGTGTGGCCACGCTATGAGAACCAACGTCTTCGCCCTCGACCCGCTCTTCCTCGACGATGTCGGGTTCGAGGAGGTCGGCATCGTCTTGTTGAAGGTCGTCGTCGCCTTCGTCATGTTGCTCGTCTCGGTGATGCTGATGGTCTGGTTCGAGCGCAAGTTCATCTCCGACATGCAGAACCGCATCGGCCCCAACGTCGCCGGACCGTTCGGGATCCTCCAGACCTTCGCCGACGGGATCAAGCTCTTCTTCAAGGAGGACCTCATCCCCGAACGGTCCGACCGATTCGTGTTCAAGCTGGCGCCGTATCTCTCGCTGGTGCCCGCCTTCTTGGTGTTCGTCATCGTGCCGATCGGCGGCGACTTCGGCGAAGACGGCGACGGCACCGTCACGTGGTTCGGCCACGAGACCTTCCTCCAGGTGGCAGACGCGCCGGTGGGTGTCCTCTTCTTCCTCGCCATGTCGTCGCTGGCCGTGTACGGCGTCATGCTCGCCGGCTGGTCGTCGGGCTCGAAGTATCCGCTCCTCGGCTCGGTTCGCGCGTCGGCCCAGATGGTGTCCTACGAGGCCGCCCTCGGCCTGTCGCTCGCGGCCGTGATCCTGAAGACCGGCAGCCTGTCGAGCCACGACATCGCGCTCGCCCAGACCGGCGGCATCGTCAACTGGAACGTGCTCGCGACAGGCATCGTGCCCTTCGTCATCTTCCTCATCGCAGGAACCGCCGAGCTCAACCGCCCACCGTTCGATCTGGTCGAGGCCGAACAAGAGCTGGTCGGAGGATTCCACACCGAGTACAGCTCGCTGCGGTTCGCGCTCTTCTTCCTGGCTGAGTTCATGAACACGGTGACGATGTCCGCGATCATCGTGACGTTGTTCTTCGGTGGGCCGGCCGGTCCGACCTACGCCGGCCCGGCCTGGCTGTGGGGCATGTTCTGGTTCATGCTGAAGCTCCTCGTGTTCCTCGGCGTGTTCGTGTGGTTCCGCGCCACCCTTCCCCGACTGCGATACGACCAGCTGATGGACCTCGGCTGGAAGATCCTCATCCCACTGTCGCTCGGCTGGTTCCTCTTCGTCGCGGCCCTCGAGATCGGTGACAATCGCGGTTGGAGCCGTGTCGTGGTCGCCATCGTCTCGGGCGCGGCGCTCGCGCTCGGCGCGCTGTTGATGTCCGCAGCCATCAGTGCATCGCGGCGCCAACGACTCGACGAACAGGCCGAGTCCGACTCCCCCGTCGGAGCGCGCTGATGGGACTCCTCGACTCGGTCCGTGGCTTCGGCCTCACATTCGGGAAGCTCTTCGACGAACGCGTAACCACCGAGTACCCGGCGGAGAAGCGCGAGAAATCGGAGCGACTTCACGGTCGCCACGTGCTCAATCGGTACGAGGACGGCATGGAGAAGTGCATCGGCTGCGAGCTGTGCGCCGGCGTGTGCCCGGCCAACTGCATCTACGTTCGCGGTCAGGACAACCCCGCCGACGACCCGGTCTCGCCCGGTGAACGGTTCGGTTTCGTCTACGAGATCAACTACCTCCGTTGCATCCACTGCGACCTCTGCGTCGAGGCGTGTCCGACCGAGGCGATCACCGAGTCCAAGCTGTTCGAGTTCTCCTTCACGAGCCGAGACGACGCGATCTACACCAAGGACGAGCTCCTGGTCGGCGACGACGGCAAGCCGCAACAGCTGCCATGGGAGGACTGGCGCGACGGTGAGGACCAGCACACGTCCGCCTGGATGCGGGCAACCGCGCCCTCCGGGGATGCCAGCTACGAGGGTCGGGTCGCATGGGCCGGAGAGCTCGGCTACGGCACGCGTGATCCCGAAGTCGGACAGTCGGGCGGCGACGGTGACTGATCACCGACCCACGGGGGGCACACGGTCGGGCCGAGGAGGTCGCGCCTAGATGGAGATGGCCGTGTTCCTCATCGCCGGCTTCTTCGCGCTGCTCGGAGCCGTGGGCGTGGTCGCGTCGCGCAATCCCGTGCACTCGGCCCTCAGCCTGGTGCTCACCCTGTTCTC
>JAOTZB010000078.1 GCA_029861625.1 Acidimicrobiia bacterium | reverse complement strand
AGATGCTGGCCGGTGATCATGCGCGACCGGTCGGAACAGAGGAACGCCACGGCCTCGGCCACGTCCTCGTCGGCGGGGATCTCGTCGAGCGCCATCGGCTCGGTGATGCGAGCCACGACCTCGTCGCCGGTCGTGTCCTGGGAGGCCGACACGTAGTCGACGTACATCTCCACGGCCGGGCCCCACATCCACGTGGGCACCACCGAGTTCACCCTGATCTTGTCGGGTCCGAGCTCGCGGGCGAGGTACAACATGGCCGTTCCGAGCGCACCCTTCGACGTTCCGTACGCCGCCTGGTGGATCATCGACGACGGCAGGAACTGCGACTGCGACGAGATCAACACGATGCTGCCGCCGCCCGCGGCCCTGAGGTGTGGCGTCGCGGCCCGCACCACGTGCAGCGTCCCGAGGACGTTGACCTCGAACGTACGCAACCAGTCGTCCTCCGTCGACTCCTCGAACGTGCCCAGCACGGTGTCGAGCGCGGCGACCTGCACAACGGCGTCGATCGAACCGAACCGGTCGATCGCCGCTTCCATCGCGGCCGCACACGTCGACGCATCGGTGATGTCCATCGGGGCGATCGCGACGCGATCCCCGGAGGGATCGATCTCGCCTGCAAGCGTCGCGAGCTTGTCGGCGTTGCGGGCGCACAACACGGCGTTGCCGCCGTCGCGTACGACGATGGCCGCGATCTCGCGGCCGAGTCCCGGGCCGACCCCGACAACCACCACAGTCTTGTCCTCGAGAATCATCGGTCTCCCATCGTGAGCGGAACGACCACTAGTACCGGCCGGTACGCTTCGGCGCAACAAGGCCCCCGTAGCTCAGGGGATAGAGCATCGGTTTCCTAAACCGTGTGTCGCGTGTTCGAATCACGCCGGGGGCGCTGGAACAGCAGGGTTTCGGGACTCCGGATCCGAAGAGTTGCCCATCTCCCGGCCAAATTGCCCATCCAAGGGCAGGCTTGTGGGCATGGCCGGATCGATTCGCCAACGAGGTGAGCGCAGCTGGGAGCTGCGGGTGTACGCCGGGCGCGACCCCGAGTCGGGCCGCAAGCAGTACGTCACGCGCACGGTGAAGGGTTCGAAGCGCGAAGCCGACCGGGCATTGTCCCGGCTCGTGGGTCAGGTCGACGACTACGTGTCGCTCGCCTTCACCCGCCTGCGGGAGAGGTGCGGTCTCGACCACCCTCGACATCTACGCCCACTTCGTTCACGAGGCCGATGAGCACGCCGCCGGCAACATCGGCGCAGTACTCGACGGCTGACTCCTGGTTGGTGCAGAACTGCACCACTCGCCGCATCGGCGTGTCGGTCTGCACCACGCACTGCACCAGCCGCCCCGAGCGTGGGACCGCCAGCGCTGTGCAGCGCAGTCGGCCGGTATCACCCTCGGGGAACACCTCGGCGCGATCCTCACCAAAGAAGCCGAACGCCTCGCATCCGGCGGGGCGCCTCGCTCCGGCGCGCCGGTCACTTCAGCCCCGGTCCGCTTCATGCGAGTCGAGATCACCGACCCGCACTGGGCTCAGCTCAAGCTGACAGCAGCCCGCAGCAAGACCACCGTCACCAGCTACATCTCCGAAGTCGTCGAGCGAGCCCATCGTCGCCGGTGAAGTGACTACGCCGACGATGTTGCGGGTGTCAGGACCAGGGTGGGATCCGCGAATATCGAGTGTTCGACTTGGGCCGCGATGCAGCGCGAGCTGGCCGCCAGCGATCGGATCATGGAGCGCGCGTACTGTGCGGGTCCGGTCGATCGGCTGACGATCGGAATGCCGGCTATGAGCGACTGCAGTGGTCACCAGTCGTCGCGCGTCTCGGGGAGAGAAGCCTGTCGAGCCAGTCCTCAGAATACGGCGCCCAGAGGAGAACGCAGGACGACATCGCTTGATGAGTCCTGGATGTGTCGTCGCCCTGTCCTCCCGAGCTCAGTGCCCGGCGAAGTGGACACGCCCGGTGTAGATCAGCTCAAGTCCGACCAGGACGCCCGTACCGTGACCCTGCACGTGTTCGAGCTCCCCATCACCCTCGACGATGACCCACGACATGTGCCAGGGCGTATCCGTCGGGAACACCATCCCCGGATCCTGGCGTCCACGCGTGTGCAGCGTCAGGGTGCCCTCGCGCTGGACCCCTTCGCTGTCGATCACCACACCTTCGAAGTGGAGGACACCCCGATAGGTGTTGAACTCTGTCTTGACGTGGTGGACGACGGTGTACTCCTCGTGGATGCTGCCTATGAAGGTGCCGTCGCCGATCACCCCGTCGGCCTCGGCCTCAATAAAGACGGTCTGGCCGACTTCGGTCAGATCCAGCAGCGTTGGCGTCTCATACTGCAGTGTGCCGCCGGCGTCGGTCGGGGGATCCGCGTGGGCGGCAGTCGCCGAGACCGCCAGCGCAAACAGGGCGAGCGACGCGACGAACAGGACATTCGACTTGAAGCGCTTCATCTCATGCTCCCTTCCTGGGCTTCATCCGTAGATGACCGATGTCCAGAGGCCATCCACGGATGTCCACCTCCAAGTCGACCGCTGTCGGGGAGCCCTCGCAAGAGTCCAACGTCCCAGAGCTCGATCACCGACAGACTGGTCGAGGCGAGCACGGCCAGGCTCAACTTGGGGCTTGAGTGCTGGGGGGCTCGGTGCTCCTGCGGTGCGCAGAACCGCGCCCACGATCCGGCACCACAAACCGCCCCCGTTGCACGCATCCACTCGGTTCACTGCTCGGAAACGCCGAGTCGCCGCGCTCGGGTGCCGGCGAACTGGCCCACGTCAACCGCCCGGTGATGCGACCACGCAGAGTGCAATGAGCGTTGCCCGGCGGGCCGCAAGAACCTCGGCATTCCTCGCAGGATCAGGTTCGCCGATGGCCAAGACGACGATGTCAGTCGGCGGCGTTCGGGTCAGCATCGCCACCACCGCCCGCAGGGCGAGGACATCGACCAGGTAGTGACCGACATCGACCGACGACGCCGTCACCAACGTGGCGGCCCACGAGTCCGCCGGGGGCGCTGGAACAGCAGGGTTTCGGAACTCCGGCCAGGAAGAGTTGTCCGGCGCGGGTGCGATCATCTTCGTAGCTGGGGACTACACGACCGATCTCGGGCTCGGATCGCAGGACCACGACCTCCTGATCTCTCTCTACGCAGGATTCGTGTCCGAGCACTGCACAGACTTCCTTCGAGTCGGCGGCTCACTCCCGGTCAACCCCTGCCATGGCGACGCCGCGATGGCCTCGATCGATGACCGCTATGCACTGGCTGGCGTCATCACATCCCAAGCGGGCCAGTACACGGTGCGCACTCATGATCTGGAGTCCTACCTGACTCCCAAGAAGCTGGTGACCGTCACCCGCGACCGTCTCCACCAGACCGGTCGGGGAATCGCGTACACCAAGTCGCCATTCGCATACATCTTCGACAGGGTCCGCTGACCCAAGCAAGATCCACGAGGATGGCTGCAGAAGTCTTTGACTTCCGTTTTGGAAGCGTCAATGGTTCCGTCATGGAAGCTCTTGATGCATTGACGGCCGCGAACACCGAGTTCGAATCGCGGTTGCGCGAGGTCGGGTCCGAACACTGGACGCTGTCGACGCCGTGCCCGGACTGGGATGTCCGAGCGTTGGTGAACCATGTGTTGCTCGGCACGCGCATGTCGGTCCACGTGTTGGCCGGCATGCCGCGCGAAGAGGTGATCGCGGGCCTCGACGACGACCTGATCTCGGATGGCAAAGACCCGATCACCGACTTCGTCGACCTGGCCGATCAGATGGTCGAAGGATTCTCCGGGCCCAACGGTTTGGAGGGGACCGTTGCCCACCCGGCAGGCGACTTCCCCCGTTCGATGTTCATCGGGTTCCGGGTTGCTGACGGTGCAGTGCACGCGTGGGATCTGGCCACCGCCATCAATGCCCACACCGCACTCGATGCCGAGTTGGTGCGGTTTCTCTGGGATGACGCCCAACCCCAGCGAGAGATGTTGATGGCTTCGGGCATGTTCGGCGACGGGCCGTCGGGGTCCGTGAGCGATGACGCCCCACTGCAAACCCGGTATCTCGACCTCGTCGGCCGAAGGCCCTGACCGGCTGTCGGCGCACATGGCCTCGGAGGTAGAGCATGCAGATCCCGGATTCGCATGGCCACTGCCCCGTCGGACATGCGACCGCGCTGCTGGGAGACCGATGGTCGATGATGGTCGTGCGCGAGGCCCTCGGAGGGGTCGATCGCTATCAGGATTTCCGGAACACGTTGGAGATCTCCGACCACACACTGACCCGTCGACTCGGCCATCTCCAAGAGATTGGTGTCCTGATGCGAGACGAGGCGACACCGGGCGCTACCGGCTCACCGAGGCCGGCGAAGACCTGGCACGCGTGTTGGCCGTGCTAGGTGACTGGGCCATGCGATGGCTGCCCGTCGACCGGCCGCTCCGACCCGTGGCGGAACCGGCGGTTCGGGCCGCCGAGCAACTCGGCATCGATATCCGGGATCATCTCGCTGACACGGCTGAGCCATGGCTACGGCAAGTCAGGTGTTACACGTGGCCGCAGCAGCCCTGATCCGGCGCTTGGCCGCCGTTGCTTCCACGGCGAGCTGGCCAGCGCATGCGGTGACGCACTCCTAGCGTTGCGTCGGTCCACCGGGGACCTCAGTAGGATTCCGACGTGAGTGGCGAGACCAACTTGGGGAAGATCCTCGGATCGCTGCGGGTCCAGCGACGGGCCGAACCGGTCACTGTCGTCACTACCCGAGCTCCAGTCGACTTGGGTCCGGGCATAGAGGCGCTGATCGCTGAGGGAGAGGGCACCACGGTTGTCGTGTCGCTGGCTGAAGCTGAACGTCGAGATTGGCCGATTGATTTCACGGCCGCCTGGTTGACCGTCGACGTTCACAGCTCGCTCGATGCGGTCGGACTCACGGCCGCATTGTCGGCGGTTCTGAGCGATCGTGGAATCGCGTGCAACGTGTTGGCGGGCTACTACCACGATCATCTGCTCGTGCCACTCGAACGAGCCGAGGAGGCAATCGAAGCCCTCGAAGCGCTGAGACGCTGACGGTGCCCGCGGCGCTTCCGCAATCTCCCTCACCGCCTCGCTGTAGATCCCAGCTGCGGCGCTGCGAGCACCGCTTCCCTACGATCGGGCCATGAACACCATCGGCGACTACGCCCTGATCGGTGACTGTCACTCGCTGGCGCTTGTCGGCGTGGACGGCTCGGTCGACTGGTGCTGCTTCCCGCGGTTCGACTCGACGTCGGTGTTCGCCCGGATGCTCGACGTCGACCGTGGGGGGTTCTTTCGGCTCCTCCCGCGGCGGGCGAGTGGCGTCCGGCGGTCGTACCTCCCGTCGACCAACGTGCTGGTCACGACCTTCGAGCTCGAGGACGGACAGATCGAGATCACCGACTGCATGCCGGTGGCCCGGTTCGATCCCGAACGCCCCGCACTGGTTGAGGCGGGACACGGCATCCTCCGGCGCATTCGTTGCACGCAGGGGCGGGCGACAGTCGTGGCCACCCTGGAGCCACGGTTCGAGTACGGCGCGGTCCGGCCCCGGTTCACCGTGACCTCGCCGACGACCGCATCGATCGTGGGCGGACCCGACGCCCTGTGGGTGCGATCCACACTGGTTCTCGACGGCGACGCGGACCGTATCCGCGCCGAGTGGGAGCTCACCGAGGGCGACGAGGGGTGGATCGAGGTCGCGTGGACGCCGGCTGAGGGGTCCGATCCGTACGGCGGCGAACCGCCCGAAGCCGCGATGGCAACCCGGCTGGCCGACACCATCGCCTTCTGGGAGGGCTGGTTCAGGTCCTGCAGCTACCGCGGCGCACACGAGCGCAAGGTCCACCGGTCGGCCCTGCTGCTGAAGGCCCTCACCTATGCGCCGACCGGTGCGGTCGTCGCCGCAGGCACCACGGCGCTGCCCGAGTGGATCGGGGGCGAACGCAACTGGGACTACCGGTTCACGTGGATCCGCGACGCCACGCTGACCCTCGCGTCGCTCGTGATTCTCGGCTACCTGCCGGAGGCCGATGCCTTCAAGGGCTGGCTCGAGCGAACCGGTGCCGGACGGCCCGACGACCTCCAGATCATGTACCGCGTCACCGGCGAGCGACTGCTGCCCGAGGTCGAGCTCGAGCACTTGGCCGGCCACCGAGGGTCCACACCCGTCCGGATCGGCAACGGAGCCGCCGGTCAGATCCAGCTCGACTCCTACGGCCAGCTCCTGGAGGCCGGCTACCTGTTCGCCCGGGCCGGTGGCGAGCTCACCTCCGGCAATGCCGCGTTCCTCCGACGCGTGGCCGACCTGGCAGTTCGCCGGTGGCGTCATCCCGACCAGGGGATCTGGGAGATCCGGGACGAGCCTCGCCACTTCGTGCATTCGAAGCTGAACTGCTGGGTCGCGCTGGACCGGGCCTGCCGCATGGCCGAGTCGGGCGCGCTCGACGATGCGGACCTCGACCCGTGGGGGCGCGAGCGCGATCTGCTGGCCGACTGGCTGCGGTCGGAAGGGGCGCCCGACGGCTGGTTCGTGCAGGCCGACGGACGCCCGGTGGCCGACGCGGCCACGCTCCTCGTGCCCGCTCTCGGGTTCCTCCCCGTCGCCGATCCGACCGTGCAGCGCACGATGGACGTGGTTGCCAGGGACCTCGGCAACGGTGCGCTCGTCCACCGCTATCTCGATCCGGACGGGCTCGCCGGACCGGAAGGAGCGTTCCTGCTCTGTTCGTTCTGGCTGGTCGACTGCCTGATCGCGTCGGGTCGCCTCGACGAGGCCGACGAGATGCTCACGACCCTGCTCGGCTACTCCAACGACGTCGGGATGTTCGCGGAGATGGTGGACCCCGACACCGGCGAGGCGCTCGGGAACATCCCCCAGGCCTTCACCCATATGGCGGTCGTGACCTCCTGTGAAGCGCTGACCGCGGCCCGCGCCGGGCGTCTGCCGCCGCCCGACCAGGCCTACTGCTTTGCCGAGGCGGCGCTGACCCGAAGGCTCGACGGGCCCTGACCCGGAGGGTGGGCGCCCAACTACCCCTCGACGTCGCCGGCGAGATCGCCACCGCCAGGATGGTTGCGTGGGTGTGAGGCCGATTCCCCACCACCTTGGTCGAGCCGGAACGGCGGGTACTGGTCGGTCATAAGCACCGCGTACGCCACGACACGGTAGACCCACCTGTTCAGCCCCACGATCAGGTCGAACAGCGAGCGGCGGTAGCGACCGGTGAAGAGCAGGATGAACCCGGCGATGACGACCAGCACGGTGAGCAGACCAGGGATGACCTGAGCGTCCTCGCCCGGCCCGCTGATCTCCCAGCCGAGGAACACCGCGACGATCAGGTAGTGGGGGATCGCCAGCAGCCACCACTTCACGAGGACCAGCCCGCGTGACAGCTCACCCGGCGGGTCGATGTGGAGCCGTGCCGGGTAGCCGGGGTCGTCGTCGAGACTGAACGGCGGGTAGCGATCGGTGCCGAGGCCGCCCGGGCCGGCGTAGTACCCGACCCGCCACGTCCATCGCAGCACACCGACGTTGAAGTCGAAGATCCCCCCCGGATACCGGCCGGTGAAGAGGATCGAGAACCCGGCGATCACCGTCGTCACCACCAAGGCGATCCAGAGGAACACCAACACGATGACGTGGGGGATGGCGAGAAACCACTTCACCAACCACTTCCACGGCGACAGGTCCGAATCGAGCTCGGCCGTGAGCCTGACCGGTTCGGCGGTCACCGCCTCATCGTCGACCGCCCCGGCAGTCAGAGGGGCCACGCCAGGGGGCGGGAGGCTCGATTCTTCACGCAGCCGCTCGGCGCGGTGGCGCGAGGTGGCCGTGACGATGAGCGCGATGGCGCCGCCCGTGAGCGCTGCACCGACGCCGAGCAGGATCAGCGCCAGGGGCAGGACGAATGCCGATTTCGCGCCGACGTCGACGTCGGCAGCCACGCCGCGAGAGCCGTCGGTGTTCATGAGCACGACGGCCCAGCGCCCGCTCTGCGCCTCCCAGAGCAGCTCCTGGTCGCCCGGACCTGCTGCCGTCGCGGTCCAGAACTCCTGCCCGACGGGCGGATCGATCTCGTCGCGACCGCCACGGCGGCGGTAGTCGGGCGAGCGGCCGTCGATCTCGTCGATCTCGTCGTGGGCCACACCGGCGAGGTAGGTATCGACGTCGTCCTCGGGTCCGATGCCGATGAAGAGCTCGTCGTCGTCGCCGACGGGCGTGACCTGCAGGCGGATGTCGACGTCGAGTGCGTCGAGGAGCCAGTCCGGGTCACCCGGGTCGGCCGCCAGATCCAGATCCTCGGCCGTAATGGCTACGGTCGGTGATTGCAGCCGGTCGAGGGAGGCCTCGAAGTAGCCGTCGTCTCGTCCGAACGCGTAGGCGAGCGTGAGCGCACCTCCACCGAGCAGCATCCCCAACCCGGGCAACAACAGCAGGACGCCGAGAATGATGGCGAAGACGCGACTCGCTTTCATGGGGACATCCTCCGACGGCGACTCGACGAGTCTCATCGTCGACACCCGCCGCCACGACGGGTAGAGCCGAACGTCCCCTCAGGTGCAGCAAGAGCTGCGGCTCGAGATCGAGGCGGGCAAGTCCTCGACTGCGCGGCGTGGGCCGCGAGACACTCGGTGGTGTGCGTGTGGGTATCGCTCATCACTTCGGCTGGGCCGTGGCGGTCACTGCATCATCTGACCACGAGGTCGTTGATCGCCGGAGGATCGAGCTGATCGAACCCGGCATGCCGACGGCACCGATTCACCACGAAGGCAGACCTCTCGACGACGCTGCCACCGAGGCGCTGGTCGCGGAAGTGCGAACATCGGCGCGGCGAGCGACATCAGCTTCACTCGATGAGCTCACCACCGAAGTGCCCGAACGGATCGTGTCGATGTCGCTACGAGCCTGGCCAGTCGACTTCCCCGACGACATCGCGGTCCAACGTCGCGCCCCCTACGAATCCCAGGCGGACTCCGTCATGTACCGCCAAGTCCTGGCCGAGTGTGCACGCGCACGCGGCTGGGACGTCCATCTCTTCGACGCCAGGTACGTAGAGAGCACGGCGGCGAGCATCCTCGGTGAGAGAGCCGACGAGGTCCTCCACGGCCCGCGGGCAACGCTGGGACCGCCGTGGGCCAAGGACCACCGGATGGCGCTCGCGGCGACGATCCTCGCCGGCTGAACCCACGCACCGGATCGTTATGGGCACGTTGCGAACGCGCTCGTATCCAAGATGGGCTCGGGCAGCTCCCCGAGCGGATTGAAGTACGACATCGACTCGCCCGTCGATGTGTCGGTAACGGTCAGGTCGAACTCGACATCGGTGGTGGCGGCCGCGAAGACCCAGAAGTGGTCGTTGAGCTCACACGCATCGACAATGCTTACGAGAGCGTCGATGTTCTCGGGACCGAAGAAGAAGGCGCTCCCTGCGATGGATTGTGAGCAGCGACACTCACACCTACGCCGGCGCAGTGGTGGCCTCGGGTGCTCGACTCAAGCCGGGGGCGCCGCAACTCCAGGGAGCTCGGTTGTCGGGGTCCGAGCGCTGTGGTCATCCATCGCGTCGAGGACTTCACCGAGGGAACGGCGTGCGCCGCTCTGCAGATACTCCATTGCCTGGAGCGCGTACTCGTGGGCATGCTCGGTCGAACCGGCAACGCAGTCTTCGATGACACGACAGAAGTAGTCCGACTGGTGACCGTCGACGAAGGTGTAGTGCACGCACACATCGGTCAGGCCGCCGCACAGCAACAAGGTGTCGATGCCCAAGCCGCGCAGGAGGATCTCGAAATCGGTACCGAAGAACGCGGAATAGCGGCGCTTCCTGATCAGGTAGTCGGTCGGCAAGAACCCCGTCTCCTCGACGGCAACGGCGGTGTTCGGGTTGTCCTCGAGGCAGTGGATGTCCTCGCTCCCGTCGAGCTCACGGCCGAAGTCGACCAGATCGGGTCGGTGGACCTCCTGGAGGAAGATCACCGGAATGTCGCATTCACGCGCCCGGTCGATGGCGACTCGGGCCCTGGCCATCCGCTCGGCGTAGCCTGGCATGTGGTCGATCGCACGGACATCCTGCTCGATGAACGTGGACGCTTGGATGTCGATGACGATCAGGGCCGGCCGGCCCTCGATCAGGCTGCGTTGTGAGTTGCGCAGGTTTGCCATGGGACCTCTCGACTCGGCTCGTGTGTGTCGGCGGCGCCACGGTAGTTCCACTGACCGGCGATCGTGCTGGCGTCGGAGTATGAGGGTGTCGGGTTCGACGGCCATGCGTCTCGGCGCCATCGCGGTGGTTGCCGCCGCTGCCGTGTTGGTTGCCGCTGCCATTGCCGCCATCGTCCGCTCCGGTGACGCCGAGCCCCCACCCACCGTCGCCGTCGACGAGTCCGTGGCCGAGACGGCCGTCGAGGGCATGCCCCCGGTGCTCGATCCCGGCAACATCTATAGCGAGACCCGGCCGGGGAACCTCGCCGCGTCCGTGCGCGACGATCCCCGGCGCGTCTATGTCCCGAACCACGCCTCGGACAACGTGACCGTGATCGACCAGGACACCAAGGAGGTCGTCGCCACCATCCCGTCGGGAGGATCACGGCCACAACATGTCGTCCCGTCGTGGGATCTCGAGACGTTGTGGATCGCCAACAACAGCGAGCTCGACCATGCCGCCGGCACGGTTCG
The DNA here is from genome assembly GCA_029861625.1 of Acidimicrobiia bacterium. Taxonomy (GTDB): domain Bacteria; phylum Actinomycetota; class Acidimicrobiia; order Acidimicrobiales; family JAHEJN01; genus JAOTZB01. Next base: position 2,215 of record JAOTZB010000078.1, on the reverse strand, counting down.
GGCGATCGACGCCTCCACGGGCACGCCTGCTGAGCCGGTCGGCGTCGTCGACCCCTACAACATCTACTTCAGCCCCGATGGTGTGTACGGGATAGTCGTGGCCGAGGGCCTCGAGCGCCTCGACTTCTACGACGCCGAGTTCACCTCGGTGGAGTTCTCGATCGCCACTCCCTCGTGTCCGGGGATCAACCACGCCGACTTCGGCGCCGACGGCAGCTATGTGATCTTCACATGCGAGTTCGCCGGCTCGCTGCTGAAGATCTCCGCCGCCGACGGCGACTGGACCGACGCCGTCGTCTCCGAACCCCTCGTGCTCTCGGGAGGGGGACAGCCCCAGGACGTCCGCATCTCGCCCGACGGCACGGTCTTCTACGTCGCCGAGATGAACCAGGGCCGGGTGTATCTCATCGACCCCGAGTCCTTCACCGAGACGGGATACCTCGATGCCGATGACGGTGTCGGGATCGGCACCCACGGGCTCTACCCCAGTTGGGACCAGAAGCTCTATGTGGTCAACCGAGGGGCGCCGTCGTTGGCGGATGCCGGCCCTGGCGGGCCGGGAAGCGTCTCGATCTTCGACATCGGCGACAGCGCGGCCCCGGACCTGCTGGCCAAGGTCGACGTGCCGAATGGTGGAAGCCCGGACATGGGCAACTTCAGCACCGACGGATCCGAGCTGTGGCTCTCGGGCCGCTACGACAACGTCGTGTACGTGTTCGACATCGACAATCTCGTGTGGGGTGAGCCGATCCCCGTCGGGGCCGAGCCGCACGGTCTCGTCGTGTGGCCCCAGCCCGGCCGCTACTCGCTCGGCCACACCGGGAACGTCCGCTGACGGACCACCGGCGGTTGATCGCTTGGTAGCCTGGGGAGATCGGAGCATCCACCACCTGTCGCGCGTGTCGTGGACCGATCGAGATCACCTCGGACGGTGCCATGGACGACGCCGTCGCCATCGGCGACCACTTCTTCCACAACGGCTGCATCGAGGCGCGCCCTCCGGGGTCGGGGCCGACGAAACCGGCCTACTTCATCCCGAAGAACCGGTAACGTTCATCCCGAAGAACCGGTAACGCTTCATCCCGAACGACCGGCAACCCGGTCAGCGAGCGACGGCGAAGGTGTCGATGCGGTCACCGTCCCAGTCGCCGACGAGCACCACGTCATCGGGTTCGCCGAAGTCGAAGATCCGCTGCGCCGCTCCGGACTTCAGGTCGTCACGGAGGAAGAACGTCGCGCCGCGGTGTACCGCGAACGTGTCGCGCCGGTCATCGTTCCAGTCACCGACGAAGACCTCGTCGCCGGCCTTCCCGTACCCGAAGATCGTGTCGGCGGGCCCGCTCGTCACCGAGTTCCGGACGAAGAAGACATTGCCCCTGCGCACTGCCAGCGTGTCGCAGCCGTTGCCGTCCCAGTCGCCCACGAACACCTCGTCGCCGGGTTTGCCGTACCCGATGACGATGTCGGCCGGCCCCGATGCGATCGTGTTCTTGACGTGGAAGACGTTGCCGCGTCGAACGGCGAACGTCTCGACGCCATCGCAGTTCCAGTCGCCGATGAAGACCTCATCGCCGGCCCGGCCGTATCCGATCGACCCGAGGTCGGCGCCCGATGCCGAGACGAGCTCGAACCGGTTGCCGTGGCGCTGCGCGATGTCGGTCCGGCCGTCGATGTCGAAATCGCCCGACATGAGGTCGAGGCCCGGCTCGTAGAACCCGGTCTTGTCGGTCGCCGGCCCACTGGCCAGTTCGTTCGACATGAAGACCGTCGTGTTGAAGAAGGGGGCCCGCAGCACCCGGACGTCGTAGGAGTAGCTCGACGCCCCGCCGCTGATGCCGGCGACGGTGACCGACACGATCGGTTCGGAGAGACCGGTGTACAGACCGGGCCCGTCCAGCTCCCACACCAGGCGATCGGCGGTGCGGTGCACGATCCTCACCGACGCCGCCGTGCCACCGACTGTTGCCGACACCGAGGCACCGGCCAGACTCGCGGCGCCGTCGTGTCGGGTCAGCGACCAGCGGTGCGAGCTCTCCGGCAAGAAGGTGTCCGGCACCCAGCCCGGTGGCGGCCACGCCACCCAACCGCCGTTGCCGGCCTGCGCATTCGACGATGCGCCGAGTACCCAGAGCGCGTTGGCTCGTGGCGTCGACCCCGTGCCGAATGACGTCTGTTGGGGCGCGAGCAGCAACCAGCGATGGCCGGCTGCGTCGTT
>JAOTZB010000077.1 GCA_029861625.1 Acidimicrobiia bacterium | reverse complement strand
CGGGGCGCCATCGCCGAGCCGATGGTGACGATCCGATCAGTCCCGGACGCCACCGCCGCCATCATCCCGATGTTCAGGAGCGAGCTCGACATGTCGATGGTTCCCCATGAGCATGCGGAACCACCCGGGCTTCGCCGTCGTCGAAGTGTCATGAAGACACTGGCGCTGGTCCTCGCGGTCGTCGTCGCGTCGACGGCGTGCGGCAATGGCCAGACCGTCACGGTCACTGCTCCGGACCCGGCGGCGACCGCGGCACCCGAAGCTCGGCCCGTCGGCGAGCTCGATGCGTTGCTGGCAGCACGCGATCTGTGGCGAGCCGGTGCTCCGATCGACTACACGGTGACCGAGACCTGCGACGACTGCGATGACCGGACCAGGACGCTGGCCGTGCGCGGCGATGACGTCATCTCGCTCGGGGCGACGACTGATCAGGCGACGATCGACGAAGTCTTCGAGGACATCGAGCGCGCGATCGGATCGGGCGGAGCCGTCGAGGTCACCTACGACGAGGCACTCGGCTACCCGCGCACCGTGCTGATCGACATCGATGCCGACGGCGACCCCGAGGTCGACATCGGTTACGCCGACCTCGAGGCGATGCCCATCGTCCAGGGGCTCGGCGAGCTGCTCGACGCCCGCCGCCGATGGGACGTACTCGGCGCCGACACGTACCGCTACATCTTCCGAGCGGCATGCACATGCCCCGACGGGGGAACCTTCGAGGTCGACGTCCGTGACGACGTCGTCCGGGCCGCGCGCGGGATGGACGCGGCGGCCGCGCAGAGCACGCTCTCACCAGGCACCATCGACGAGGCCTTCGCCGATCTCGAAGCGTGGTTCACCGATTCGTCGGAGCTGCGAGGCGAGGGCTTCCTCGAGGTCGACGTCCGGATGGATCCCGTGCTCGGGTATCCCCGCTGGTTCCGCGTCGTTGCCGAGGACATCGACGACGAAGCCTTCGCCGGCCGGTTCGAGATCGTGGTCACGATGGATCTCGTCGGGGCCGGCCCGGCGGACGACGATCCGACTGTCGCCGACGACGAGGACCGGGCCGGGCTCGACCAGGCCCGGGCACGGTGGTCGGCGGTCGACCTCACGGACTACCGCTACGAGATCGTCTACCACTGCGAGTGCTCGATCGAACATAGGGGGCCGTTCGAGATAACCGTGCGAGACGGCGTGTTCGTCTCGGCGACATCGGTGGAGGGTTTCGGCGACAGCGCGGTGCCGGACGTGTTGTTGATCGACCAGACGTTCGAGCTGATCGAGTCGGCCATCACAGAGCGCACCGATATCGAGGTCACCTACGACGCGAGCACCGGCCAACCGCTCGACGTGATCATCGATGTGGACGCCGTTGCCGTCGACGGCGGGCTCTCCTTCACCATGTCGAGGGCCACACCGATCGAGTGAGAGCGGCCCGCTCCTTACAAAATGTCAATGTTCTGGGCTGTGAGTCTCCGGTCGGCCCGTCGCCGGGATCGATGCAGATCGCAGCGAACTCCCGGTCCTCCGTCGCGGTATACCCTACGGCCATGCCCGAAGCGCACATCGAGGTCCTTGTTGAACCGTTCAAGGAGAACGACCCCGGACCACACGTCCATGCGGTGGTCGACGCGCTCGTACGAGCTGGTCTCACGCCCGACATGGGTCCCTTCGCGACCACGGCGAACGGCGACATCGCAACGATCACCGCGGCTGTGGACGAGCTCATCACCGACGGGTTCGGCGCCGGTGCGACCGCTATCCAGCTACGCGTCGAGCTGCACGATGTCGAGTGACCAGGACGACTTCCTCCGCGCGCTCCGACCGGTCGTCGAGGCCCTCGGCGCCACCATCGTGCCCGAGCGGTCCTCGCGGCCCGGCGACTTCCCGGCCGAGTGGCAGGGCGAGACGGTGGCCTACGTTCGCACCGCCGAGCTCCACGGCGCCCTGGGTCGGCTGGTCGCAGCCGTCGAGCGTGAGATCGGGACCGGTCTCGCCGACATGACCCGTGCCGAGAAGCAGGCCGCCGTCCGCCGTCTCGACGAACAAGGGGCGTTCCTGCTCCGCGGTGCCGTCGATGACGTGGCGCACTGGATGGGAGTGAGCCGGGTGACGCTGTACACCTACCTCAACGCGATTCGCCCCGACCGCGACGGGCGCTGACCATCAGGAAGCGAGAATCCCGCCGTCGACGGCGAGAGCGCCCGAAATTGCGGTGCTGAGGCGCGCTGAGCGCGCGCCAGCACCGCAATTTCGGGGTGCTGTGAGATCATCGGGGTGTGCGGCACGCGACGAGGCGACGGTGGGACATCGTCCTTCTCGGCGCGGGGTCGCTGGTGGTGGGCGCGGCCGCGTCCATTGGCGCGCTGGCAGCCGACACCGAACGAATCGGCGAGTACTGGACACACGCGGCCATCGCGGCCGACGGTCGGGCCCAGGTCATCGAGGTGATCGACTACGACTTCGGCTTCAACAGCCGCCACGGCATCCTCCGTGACATCCCCGACGTCGACCCGGAGGCGCCGATCGTCGTGAGCTCCCCGACAGCACCCGATGATCTCAGGGTGACCACCGGGTTCGGTGAGGTGTCGCTGCGGATCGGCGACGCCGACACGACGATCCGCGGGCGGCACCGGTACCGGATCGACTACCCGCTCGACACGCTCGTGAGCGCAGATCGGATCTCGTGGAACGCCATCGGCCTCGACTGGCCGGTTCCGATCAACAACGCCGAGATCCACCTCACCGCCCCGAACGAGCTCATCGACCTGGACTGCGCCCGAGGAGAACGCGGCAGCGTCGGAGGTTGCGACGTCATCCAGGTCTCACCGGGCCACCTGCTCGTCGACGTCAGCGGGTTGGGCGCGGGCGACGGGGTGACGGTGTTCGCGTCGCGGGGCGCGCCGCTCGCGACCCTGCCGCGGGCTCCGACAGTTCCGGATGGGCCGGCCGATGACCCCGGGAGTCACTGGCTGCTCCCTGGCCTGGCCGGCTTCGGCGTCGCGTTGGTCGCTGCCGGCGTCACGTCGATGCGGGTCCGCGTGCTGGGAAGAGAGCAGGTCTGGGAGGGCGTGCCCACCGATGTCGCCTTCGGGCCGCCGACAGGCACCATCGCCGGGGTCCAGCTTCTCGACCACGAACAGCTGGCCGAGATGGCCACCGTCGAGTTCGAGTCTCCACGCGATCTGAGTGCGGCTGCTGGCGGCATCATCCACGCCGAGGGAGTCGAGTCGAGGCACCAGATCGCATGGCTCATCGAGTCGGCGATTCGTGATGAGATCGTGCTGGACGAAGGCGATGGCGACCTGGCGCTGGTGCGGGGCTCGGCGGTGCCCCACCCGGCTGTTGCGGCAACGCTCGATGCCATCTTCGATCGGCGGGATCGTGTCGAGCTCGGCAGCTACGACAAGGAGTTCGCAGCCGCGTGGCAGAAGCTCGCCGGCGAGCTCGAGGACTGGCGCGCTGCCAGCGGCCTGTGGGAGCCGAAGGGCCACAAACGCCGGCGAACAGCCCGAATCCTCGGCGTCCTGGCCCTCGTGGTCGGGCTGGGTACGGCGGCGCTCGGCGGTGCACTCGCCGGCCGAGCCGGCCCGATCTGGATCCTCGTCGTTGCGCTCGGAGGTCTCGTCGCCGGTGCCGGCATCGCTGCGCTCGTCCGGGCCTGGGAGCTGCCGGTCCGAACACCCGAGGGATCGGCGCGCTGGCTCCAGGTGGAGTCCTTTCGACGATTCATCGCAGGATCCGAGGGCCATCACGCGGAGGCTGCCGCACGAATGGGCCTGCTGCGCCACTACACGGCCTGGGCGGTCGCGCTCGACGAGGTGGCGCATTGGGAGAAGGCCGTCGAGGCTGCAGCGGCCGTGCCGGGCTCGTCTGCCTTCGATTCCACCTCCGACCTCCACTTCGTCGCGCTGACACCTGCGCTGTCGTCAGCGACCACGAGCACGTTCACCGCACCATCGAGCAGCGGTGGAGGTGGCGGCGGCGGGGCCGGCGGCGGTGGTGGAGGTGGCGGCGGGGGTTCGTGGTGACGTCCGCACCGCCCTCGGCCCCAATCCCACGAAATTGCGGTGATTCCGCGCGCTGACCACCTACCAGCCCCGCAATTTCGGTCGGTCAGGGGTGGCGGGCGTCGGTCAGCACCGGCCACCCGATCAATCCGAGCCGAGGGACCCGTCGCTGGTCCACGACCTCGAACCCGGCTCGGTCGAGCAGACGGCGCAACCGTTCGGGTGGCAGCGCCCGGATCGGCCGACCGCCGCGGCTCGTGAGCCGCCGGACTATGTCGTCTCCGAGGCCGGTCATGGTGGCGATCGACGCGACGAGCACCCGACCGCCGGGGCGGACGATCTCGGCCAGCCCGTCCAATGCCTCGGCCTGGTCGCGATACCAGTGGAACGACTCCGTGCAGACCACGACGTCGACGGAGGACGGCCCGAACGGGAGCCGCTCGGCCTCGGCCTGCACGAGAGCAGGATGGTCCGCCGGGTTCGGACCCAGGCGGCCCGTTGCCTCTGCCAGCATCCCAGCCGAGAAGTCGACGCCGATGACAGCGGCGTCCGGGAACCGTTCGATCAGCCTTCGGGTCAACTGCCCGGTGCCACATCCGAGATCGACGACAGTCGACGGATGCGCTTCGGCGAGCTGCGCGACTATGGCGTCGTGAATCGGCCGGTAGGTGAATCGCTGCAGGCCGGGAAGGTCATAGGTGGCCGACCAGCGATCGAACAACGACGACGATGGGGTCGAAGACGGCACCTCCACAGCCTGCCACCCCGATGATGTGACGTTTGGCCATAGCGGTGGTCCGGCACGGCTCGCACGCTCAATCCATGAGCCCGCTGCTCGTCGCGGAGCGCGTCTGCAAGACGTACCGCACCGAGGCCGAGGAGGTAGCCGCTCTCCGTGACGTCGACCTCGAGGTCGCGGAGGGCGAGTTCGTCGCTGTCATGGGCCCATCGGGCTCGGGCAAGACGACGCTCCTGAACTGCCTCTCGGGTCTCGACGACATCGACGCCGGACGGGTCCTGCTCGACGGGCGAGTGCTCCACGACATGAGCGACAGCGAGCGCACCCGCCATCGAGCGTCGTCGATGGGGTTCGTCTTCCAACAGTTCAACCTGATCCCCGTGCTCGACGCGGTCGAGAACGCCGAGCTGCCCCTGCTGCTCGCCGGGGTGTCGGCCTCGGAGGCCAGACGGCGAGCCGTCGAGACGCTCGAACGGGTCGGCCTCGGCCGCCGGGTCAACCACCGACCCCCCGAGCTCTCCGGCGGGGAACAGCAGCGGGTGACGATCGCCAGGGCCCTGGCCGGTCGCCCCCGGGTGGTGTGGGCCGACGAGCCCACCGGCGCGCTCGATTCCGAGACCGCCGAAGGCGTGGTGGGGCTGTTGCGTGAGCTCCACGCCGACGGCCTGACACTGGTGCTCGTCACCCACGACGAGGATGTCGGCGCCCAGGCCCAGCGCCTCGTACGGATGCGAGACGGCCGGATCATCTCGGACGCGCCAGCGGTCGTAACCGCCATCGGCTGACCATGGCTATCACCGTCGCGCTCGTCCTGTCCCTCCCCCTGGTGGCTGTGCTCGTGTTCCGACCGGTCCTACGCCGGCTCGCCCTGCGCAATGCGGCCCGCCGACCGACCGAGGCGCTCCTCGTAGTGCTCGGCTCGCTGCTCGGGACCGCGATCATCACCGGCTCGCTGATCGTGGGCGACACGATCGACCGGTCCATCTCGGCGGCGGCCTACGACCATCTGGGACCGATCGACGAACAGGTTGCAGTGAGCGGACTCGACGAGGGTGCTGAGCTGATCGCCCGCTTCGAGGGTTTCGACTCGCCCGAGATCGACGGCGTGCTGTCGTTCGCGACCGCAGGTGCGGCCGTCGTCAATCCGGCGGCGCGGGCGATACAGCCCCGTGCCCAGCTGATCGAGGTCGACTTCGCCGCAGCCCACGAGTTCGGCGGCGATCCCGGCGCGACGGGGATCCGGGGCGGAACCCCCGAACGCGGTGCCGCGGCGGTGACCGACGACCTGGCCGCCCGAGCCCACGTGGGCGTCGGCGACGAGATCCTCGTCTTCGCCTACGGCCGAGAGCTGTCGCTCACTGTCGACAGGGTCCTGCCGCGGACAGGGGTCGCCGGCTTCTGGCCGATCGACGCTCGCCAGCAGGCATACAACGTCTTCGTCACCGACGGGACGCTCGCCGAGCTCACACGGGGTGAGGTACCGGCGGACTCGGAGCCGCCTCAGGTGTTCGTCGCGTTCTCGAACGTGGGCGGCGTGGAGTCGGGCGCCGATCGCACCGACGCCGCGATCGCCGACATCGGGGATTCGCTCGCCGGCACGCCGGTCCGCATCGACGCCACGAAACAAGATGTCCTGGAGCTCGCTGACGAGGTCGGGGCGTCGCTCACCCAGCTCTACTTCACGGTCGGAATGTTCGCAGTCGCAGCCGGGGTGCTGCTGTTGGTCAACATCTTCGTGATGTTGGCCGACGAGCGTCGCTCCGAGCTCGGAATGCTCCGGGCAATGGGCATGCGACGGGGCCCGATGGTCGGGGCGTTCGCTCTCGAAGGATGGATATATGCCGTCGTGGCCGCGGCGATCGGAGCCGTGGTGGGAATCGGCTTCGGTTGGCTGATCGGGTGGCGGGCCGACCAGATACTCAGCTCGGGCCAGGAAGTCAACCAGCTCAATCTGGAGTTCACCTTCACGAGGGGGTCGGTGCTGACCGGGTTCGCGATGGGCTTCGTGATCGCCATCGTGACCGTGGTGATCACGAGCGTGCGCACCGCGCGATTCAACGTGATCCGAGCGATTCGCGACATCCCCGAGCCGTCGCGGGTGCGCCCCCGTCGCCGCTGGGCCGCCATAGGGACGGTGCTCGTGCTCCTCGGCGCTGGCCTGACCGTGCTCGGCGTCCGTGGGCCCGACTCGTACTCCATGATGATCGGGCCCATGCTGATGCTCGTCGGCGTGGCGCCACGAGCGGCGCGCCGATTCCCTGGACGCGCGGTGAGCACAATCGTCAGCCTCGCGGTGCTCGCCTGGTCGATCCTGGCCATACCCGTCATCGGTCTGCTCGATGGCACCGTGGCCATCCCCGTGTTCCTCGTGCAGGGGCTCGCCATGGCGGCAGCGTCGGTCGCCGTCGTGACCGTCCACCAGGCTGGCATCGGGCACCTGCTCAGCCGACTGAGCGGCGGATCGCTCTCGGTGCGATTGGGGCTGGCCTACCCATTGGCCCGCAGGTTCCGGACCGCGCTCACGCTCGGCATGTTCGCGGTCGTCGTGCTCACCCTCGTCTACATGAGTGTTCTGTCGTTCATGTTCCGCGGCCAGGCGGACGACATCACCGCCGACCTCTCCGGTGGCTACGACGTGATCGTCACCGCCAACCCCACGAACCCTCCCGCTGCCGCCGATCTTGCCACGGTCGAGGGCGTCGAGGCCGTGGCGCCGCTGGCCTACCTCGTTGCCGATTTCGTCGTCGGGGACGACGACCCGGTCACTTGGCCCATCACCGGGATCGGGCCGGAGTTCGCGGCGGCTCCACCGCGTCTGCAGGAGCTGGGCGACTACCCGACCGACGAAGCAGCCTGGCAGGCGGTGGTGGAGGACCCGTCGCTGATCATCCTCGACGACTTCTTCCTCGCGACCGGCGGCGGCCCGCCGGCGGACGCAGCAGAGATCGGCGACTCGGTCCTGATGACCGACCCCGCCAGCGGCAGGGTTCGCGAGCTCACCGTGGCCGCGATCTCCGAGGAGGACATGATCGGCACCGGTGCGTTCACCAGCATCGAGACCGCGCGCGAGGTCTTCGGAGAACGGGCGGTTCCGAACCGCTTCGGGGTCGCAGCAGCCGACGACGCGGCGGTGGCCCAGCGGCTGGAGACGACCTTCATCGCCAACGGCGCCGACGCCGAGACCGTTCGTGGCCTCGTCGACCAGATCCTCGCCCAGAACAGCGCGTTCTTCACCCTGATGCAGCAGTTCGTCGGTGCCGGGCTCATCGTCGCAGTGGCCGGGATCGGCGTGATCATGGTGCGCGCCGTCCGCGAGCGGCGCCGCCAGGTGGGGGTGCTGCGGTCCCTCGGGTTCCCGGCCCGCTCGGTGGCCGGTGTCTTCCTCTTCGAGGCCGGTCTCGTCGCGGCCGAGGGCACGGTTCTCGGCGTCGCGATCTCGTTGGTGGCCACCTACGCCCTGGCAGAGTCGGGTGCGGACTGGGCCGACGGCTTCGATTGGGGTGTCCCCGCCGGTGAGATCGTCATCATCGTGGTCGTCGCGCTCGTAACCTCGGCCATCGCGGCGATCTGGCCGGCCCGGCGAGCGTCGCGGATCAGGCCGGCAGTGGCGCTCCGGATCGCGGACTGAGAAGCAACGGCACGCGACCGGTCCCCTCTACTGCACCACGATCGACGGGACGATGAACGCCAGCACGCTGCACTCGTCGAACGCGGGCGTGACGTCGGCCATGATCTGGAAGGACTCGATGCCCAGCAACCCGTCGAGCGTGGACACCCGCTCGATCCACTCTGCCTTCAGCAACTCGCTCGACGACACTTCCGAACTGAACGCCATGTCGAAAAAGGCTGCAGTCTGACCCTGTCCCCACCAGGTGAGCACCGCGTCCTTGTTCTCGATGTCCGGCCCGTTGAACCGTACGACGAACGAGTCGATCGGGATGTCGAGCTTCTGGAGCACGTTCTCGATGTCCTTCTGAGTCACCTCGCCGGCGCCAGCGAGGCCTTTGGCCAGCTGCGCCCGCTGGGCGCGATCGAGCCGGTACAGAAGTGCGCACTCCGTCGTCACCTTCGGTCGGGCCACACCTGCGGTGAAGATGGCGCCGTCGATGCCACCGGTCTGGAACTCAGGAGGAATCTCGGCCAGCACATCCGTGGTGACCCCGGTCGTGTCGACCAGGTCGGCGATCGAGGAGATCGTCGTCATCAACCGTCCCGTTGCGATCGTGGCGCCGTCGCCCCCCGGGTTCTCACCGACGACGCCGGCGAGCAGGATGTCGCCACGAGCCTTCGCCTTCCACGCCGAGCGCAGCTCGACCAGGGAAGAATGCAGGGCATCGGATTGCTCGACGAACTCGAGCAGAGCGACGGGCTCGAAACCCAGGTCGTCGACGGCGTCGTGGACCTGGATGAAGTCGATGTCGCGGCTCAGCCGCCCCGACTTCTCCCACCGACCCCCCAGTTTCGCCAGCGTCGCCAGGTCGGCACCGTCCTTCAGGACGACGTGATACCACTGGTGCCGACGGATCCCGACCGGGCGGTCGGGACGGGTCATCGCGCACACCTTGTTGCGACGCCGGTGGAACATGACCCAGTCGGTCGTGGGATGAATGGTGCGCGTCGTCTCCGGCTCGGCCGGGAACAGCCGGCCCCTCGCAAACGACGTGAACCCCAGCTCGCGACCACGAATCGCCAGCTCGGTTCCGATCACCTGGATCGCGGCCTCACCGAGGTCGCGACCTGGAGTGCCGAGCGCGAGCGCACCCGGTGACTCGGTGAGATCCAGGTCGGCGAAGCGCATGAGCACTCGCGATTCGTCGACCGCCTCGATCACGGCCGTCCATTCATCGGTGTCGAGCGCGCTCTGGCCCGAGACGATGATGTCGAAGAAGCCTCGCACCAACCGTGGCGAGCCGATGTCGTCGAAGCTGGCGCGGGCCCCGAGCCGCTTGATCGTCGGCTGCACGTCGAGAATCCTGGCGCCCTGCGACGACACGCCCACCCGCCAGTCGAGGTCCAGGCCCGAGAACGGCTGGGGCGCCAGGTCGATCGTCAGACTCCCGCCGATGAACAGTGGGTCGACGAAGCCGTCGACGGAAGTGGTGGTGATGGCAACGACCTGCGCACCACCGGGAAGGCTCTGCGTGTGCTTGTCCTTCACGACGAGTCCGCCGGTCACCTGGAAATCGAGGACGACCGGTTCCTCCTTGGCCCGCGAGTACACGCTGAATCGCAGCCGTAGGCCGGCGCGCCCGCCGATCGGAACTTCGCGGAGGTCGCGATCGGTCTCGACGTCGAACCAGAGGCTGATCGGTCGTTTCTCGTCGCGGCGGAGGGCTCGATCCGGCAGTTGAGCGAACCCGCCGACAGCCGGGCCGAACGCGCTGAGCATCGACGCTTCGTGGCGCTGTTCGGCGAGATGTCGCTCCCGGTTCGCACGCTGGCGGAACCCGTTGTCGTGCAGCGCGGCCTCGTGGTCGGCATCGGGCTCGATGTGGACCTTCATCATGTCGACCGTCGCCGCGGTCGCGGCCTCCTCCCGCACGTCGGACACGATGCCCTGCATGAGGTTCGACACGGCAAGCTGCTGAGGTGCCTCGCCATGGGCGGCGACGCTCCACGACCAGCCGTCCTGCACCTGGTCGCGAGCCACCATCGCCAATGCCAACGCCGACCCGGTGACGACCGTGTCGTCGACGACCATTCGCCGCGGCAGGAAACGGAGCGCACCCTCGAACTCGCCCGATGTTGTCGTCGTGGAGTCGTCCACCCGACCGTCGGGCACGAGAATGTCGACCTCCTCGAGGTTGCCGGGGTCGTCGATGCCCTGGGTGAGCGAGATCCGCTCCATGTGCTGGGCCTCCTGGAGCGCCTCCGGTATGAAGTCGGCACGGACTGCGCAGAATCGAAGATCGACACCGGGCCCCATGTAGGCGCGGACCTGCGCCTCGAGATCATGATCGAGACGCGTCGGCAGGTAGCCACCCGAGGGCAGCTCGATGATGCCGCCATCGAGCAGGAGCGAGCCGTTCGACAGACCGGACCCGCCGAGCAGCGTCTCGCTGATCTTGCCGCGAACGACCTCGATCTGATCGAGTCCTTTCGCCATCGCGACCGGAAAGTCACCGGCCGCGCCGAGCCGGGCCATAGCTTCGGACTCCCGCGCTGCCACGTCGGCCAGCAGTGCCTCGGCGGCGACCAACGTGGCGCGTTCTTCGGCACAGGGATCGCCACCGGGATCGGCGCCGCCCCCGCCGAGCGCGAGGAGCTCGCACTGGAACTGCAGCACCTGCGCCAGGAAGACATCGAGGGGTCGCATCGCGAACCGCCAGCCCCAGTAGCGGTGCGGTGAGGTCTCGATGAGCTCACGCCGAGCCGTCCACATGTCGACCCAGCTGGTCACCTGACCGGCTCGGTCGAACACAGCGAGCGGCACCTGTTCCCCACCGACTCCGTCTGCGCCGTGGCACCAGACCGGGCTCCGCAGGCCGGCGCCCGAGATCATCGACGGGACATCGGAGCGCTCGCGCTCGTACCACGCCGAGGCGACCTGGGACCGCAGATGCTCGAGACCGAATGGCACGAGAGTGCTCGACGGGAGCGCGAGATTCAGCTCGAGCACGCGGAAGCACACGCCCTCGACCGCGACCGAGCGATCCGTCTCGGTTGCGCATGCGTCCTCGCAGAGCTGGCCGAATCGTTCCTCATCCCCGCACAGTGCCTCGGCCGCGGCGACCGTCAGCACATAGAGCGGGCGCGGTGCGATCGGGAGATCGGGGTCGGCCGGCTCATCGGGCGGACAGGCCGCGAACTCCGAGACGCCGCCCGGCTCGCTCTCGCCCGGATCGATCCGGCCCGTCGACCGGTTGATCAGCTGCGCGATCGAGAGGTCGACGGTTTGGGGCAGGTAGACGACCCGGCCGGAGCGAGCCAGCGCCAGCCCACCCTCGACCCGCAGCTCGTCACCTCCGGCCAGCTCCACGTCGTAGCCGTGGACCACGCCGTGTCCGGTGGCCTGGTTCGACAGCGCGACGAGCGATCGGACGTACTCCTGATCGCGCCGGAACCCCTCGGCGCGCAGGAACTTGCCGTCGAAGTACCAGAGCCGGCTCAGGACCGTCGAGGGATCGATGATGTTGATCCCGGCATGTGATCCGAGCATCTCCAGCGGGCCGTTGAAATCGGTGATGGTCATGTCCATTCCTCACTCGTCGTCCGACGCATCGTCGGAAGCAGCGATCATCAAGGCAGCGTCCCGTCCGCCGGCAACCCCGGCCTCTCCGGTGACGCCGACCAGCGGACGTCCGTCGGCGCCGACCACCGGGGCGGCACCCGAACCGTTGGCCACGACGCGGACCGGCCGTACCCGTGGCGTCGAACCCAGGCGGAGGCTGACGACGGTGCCGCTGTCGTCGAGGTCGGCACGGTCGATGTCGACCGGGCTCCACCCATCTGCGCGCAGCGAACACACCTCGAAGGCCTCGCGGTTCACGGTCGCGCGGTTCAGCGGCGCCGTGAACGTCAGGAGCAGCGCTGAACCGTGCAGCTCGGCCGAACCGGCGATGGCACGCGGCGCCCCGACGAGGAATTCGTCGCGCGGTCCACTGGCATCGCCGAGGTCGGTCTCGTCGCCCGCGTCGCCGGGACCCGCAGCAGGCGGGCCGAGACCGTGGGCATGGCAGAGCAGTTCCTGGATCGTGCGGGTTCGAACGTGGGCCGGACGGACGTGGTTGTCGACACTTGTCGGCGCATCACCGTCGCCGACGACGACGAACGAGTCGCCCTCAGGTCGCAGATGGACGGCGATCTCGGCCAAGGGGATGCAGCCATCGCCGGCCGCCGGCGACCAGGCCGTCGCGCCGTCGGCGGGTTGCAGGTCCATCGTGTCCTCGGCGGCGAGACGTCGCAGCTCGACAACGCAGACCGCCGGCCGGTCGACGGGGTCAGCGGCATCGACGGCCGTCAGCGCCGCGGTGACGAGCGGGTCGGTGGCCGGCACCTGGCCGAAGAACTGCCGCAGGCGCGGGTACCAGGGCGTTGGCTCGTCGGGCGCCTCACCACCGACGATGCGGGGCAGACCTCGCTCGATTGCTCGCGAGTACGCGGTATCGAGGCTGGCGTCGTCGCACGGCTCACTGATGGATGGCACGGGTCGGTCCAGGCAGGCGTCGTGGCACAACTCGACGTGCACGACGAATTCGATCCCACCG
>JAOTZB010000076.1 GCA_029861625.1 Acidimicrobiia bacterium | reverse complement strand
GTCGGCCACCGTCACGGTCCTGCCGGAGGCAGCCGAGGTCGAGGTCGACATCGCCGACAACGATCTCCAGGTCGACTACTTCCGGTCGTCGGGGCCAGGCGGTCAGTCGGTGAACACCACGGATTCGGCCGTCCGGATCACCCACGAGCCGACGGGCATCGTCGTCTCGATGCAGGACGAGAAGAGCCAGCTCCAGAACAAGGCGAAGGCAATGCGGGTTCTGCGGGCGCGCTTGTTGCAGCTCGAGCAGGAGCGCCAGCAGAGCGAGGCATCGGATCTCCGTCGGAATCAGACGGGAGGCGGCGGTCGCAGCGAGAAGATCCGCACCTACAACTTCAAGGAGAATCGGCTCACCGAACACCGCATCGGCCTGACGATCTACAAGCTCGACAAGGTGCTCGCGGGGGACCTCGACGAGGTGACCGACGCGCTCCTCCAGCACGAGCGGGCCCGACAGCTCAGCGACCACGGGTAGGGCGCGATGGAACCCGGACCGTCGTCAGGCGACCCGCCAGCCGACGAGGAGACGGTGACATGGCGGGAGCTGCACCGAGAAGCGCTGTCGCGGCTGGAACGACTCGAAGCCGACTCGCCGGCCCAGGAGGCACGGTGGATCGTGGAGGTGGCATCGGGCCACGAGGGAACTCGATACCTGAGCGGACTCGATGCATTGTGCACCAGGCGCGGTGTTGCCCGCTTCGACCGGATGATGAGCCGCCGTGAGATGGGCGAGCCGCTCCAGTACGTGCTCGGCCGCTGGGGCTTTCGCACACTCGATCTGTTCGTGGACCGTCGCGTCCTGATTCCTCGCCCCGAGACCGAGGTCGTCGCCCAGGTCGCGCTCGACGAGCTCGGCCGCCACGAGGCCGCCGTCGTGTTCGCGATCGATCTCGGCACCGGCTCGGGGGCCATCGGGCTGTCGCTCGTCGTCGAGGATCTCCGCTCGCAGGTCCTGCTCACCGACGTGTCCCCGGATGCGTTGGCGGTGGCTCGGGCGAATCTCGCGGGTGTCGGGCGACCGGGCGCCCGCGTGACCATCGCCGAAGGCCCATGGTTTGCCGCAGTCGACCCGTCGCTGCGGGGACAGGTGCACGTCGTGGTGTCGAACCCGCCGTACGTGGCGGCCGATGAGGAGCTTCCCGCTGTTGTCCGCGAGTGGGAGCCGGCGGGCGCGCTCGTCGCGGGGCAGACCGGTCTCGAGGATGCCGAGGTCATCATCGGCGAAGCCGGCGGGTGGTTGTGCGATGGGGGAGCACTGGTGGTCGAGCTCGCTCCCCACCAGCTCCAGGAGGCCGCGGCGCTCGCACGTGATGCCGGGTTCGCCGATGTCGAGATCCTTGCCGATCAGCTCGGTCGCGACCGGGTGCTGCGGGCGAGGGGTACATCATGAGCCGCGTGGTCCGGTGGTCGGCGGGAGCGGCCCCACCGGTCGACGACGTCGCCGACGTCGTCTCGACCGCAGGCGGAGTCGCGCTCGTCCCGACCGACACGGTGTACGGCCTCGCGGCTCGTATCTCCGACGAAGCGGCCATCGCGCGGATCTTCTCGCTGAAGGACCGACCCGCGGAACGGTCGATCCCGGTCCTCGTAGCGTCGTTGCCCCAGGCCGAGATGCTCGCCGATCTCGACGACGTCGAGCGTCATGTCGCCGAGACGATGTGGCCTGGTCCCCTGACGTTGATCCTGCGCGCAAGGCGGGAATCGCCGGTCTCCGACGCAGCCGGCACCGTCGGTGTGCGATGTCCCGACCACGTCCTGATCCGGAGGATCGCAGAACGGGTCGGTCCGCTCGCGGTCACGAGCGCCAATCGCCACGGAGAACCGACGCCGCACAGCGTCGATGCGGCAGCAGCGATGCTGACCGGTGATGTCGATCTCGTCGTCGACGGTGGTGATTGCGCGGGCGAGGCATCGACGGTGGTCCGCGTCTCACCGGGACTGACCGTGCTACGCACGGGTGCCGTCGGGATCGAGGAGCTCGAAGTGGTGATGGAACGGCTTGGCCGCGCGGATCCGTAGACTCTCGGCCATCGAGATCCTGATTGTCTGTACGGGGAACATCTGCCGGTCGCCGATGGCCGAGGCGTTCCTGCGCGATCGGATCGGCTACCGCGGCGTCGACGTTCGTTCAGGAGGGTTCGCCTTCGACGGCGCACAGTCGCCCAGCGATTCCGTCGACGCGATGGCCGAGTACCGCTTCGATCTCTCGACCCACCGGTCTCGGCGCATCGGGGCCGACGATGTCAGAGCGGCCGACCTCGTGATCGGCATGGAGTTCGACCACGGTCGCAAGCTGGCCGTGCTCGCACCCGACCGCATCGATCGCTTCTACACGCTCCCCGAGATCGTCGACCGCGGCAGCACCAACCCGGCCGAGAACGGTGAGCCGCTCGCGGCCTGGCTGGCCCGCCTGCATGCCACCCGCCCGGCCCATCCTCACCTCGGGGCGCGACGCGAGTACGAGGTCACCGACCCGTTCCAACGACCACCACGAGTCCATCGCCAGGTCGCCGATCAGATCGAGCAGCTCAGCGACCGGCTGTCCGAGCTGCTCGACGGCCCCATCGATGTGGCGAGCAGAGGATCGATCTCATGACCATCATCGCCGTCGGTTCGGATCATGCCGGATTCCATCTGAAGGAGTTGCTCGCCGAGGATCTCCGTTCGGCCGGACAGGAAATCGTCGATCTCGGCACCCACTCCGACGGCCGAGTCGACTATCCGGACTTCGGTGCGGCCGTCGGTCGGGCCGTCGCGACCGGCGAGGTCGAGCTCGGGTTGTGCGTCTGCGGCAGCGGTATCGGTATCGGCATCGCTGCCAACAAGGTGCCAGGCGTCCGTGCGGCGACCGTGCACGATGTGACCTCGGCGCGTCTCGCCCGCGAGTACAACGATGCCAATGTGATCTGTCTCGGCGAACGACTCGTGGGGGCCGAGGTCGCGAAGGACGCGGTGCACGCGTTCCTCGCGGCATCGTTCGAGGGCGGGCGGCACACCGCACGGGTCGCGAAGATCGATGCCCTCCTACCGACCGGGCTCGAGCCGACCTGAGGGCGGCCGAACGACGAACCGATCCGGGAGCGGCCCGGGAGTCCATCCACCCCCGAACGACGGGTAGGGTCGGGCCCGAACGAATCGCCGTCGTCTGACTGGAGCATTCATGCCGTGGCCTGCTGACCCCGATACCGAGGTCTTCGATCTGATCGACCAGGAGCTGGAGCGCCAGAACACCAGCCTCCAGTTGATCGCTTCGGAGAACTTCACCTCACCAGCGGTCATGCAGGCCACCGGATCGGTGCTCACCAACAAGTACAGCGAGGGCTACCCCGGCAAGCGGTACTACGGCGGGAACGACGTCGTCGACCAGGTCGAGGATCTGGCCCGTCAGCGGGCCTGCTCCCTGTTCGGAGCCGATCACGCCAACGTGCAGCCGCACTCCGGTGCCAACGCCAACATGGGCGTCTATCTGGCGCTGCTCGAACCCGGCGACACCGTGCTCGGTCTGAGCCTCGACCACGGAGGTCACCTCACCCATGGCTCGCCCGTGAACGCGAGCGGCCAGCTCTACCACTTCGTCGCCTACGGCGTCACCGAGAGCGACGAACGAATCGACTACGACCAGATGCGCGATCTCGCGCTCCAGCACCGGCCCAAGCTCATAGTGGCCGGCGCGACTGCGTACCCGCGGGTCATCGAGCCCGAACCGATCCGTCAGATCGCCGACGAGGTCGGTGCTCGGGTGCTGTTCGATGCCGCTCACATCGCCGGTCTCATCGCAGGTGGCGCCCATCCCAACCCGGTGCCGTACTCCGACGTCGTCACCTTCACCACCCACAAGACGCTTCGCGGGCCGCGCGGTGGGTGCATCGTCTGCACCGACGAGCTGGCAAAGCCGATCGACAAGGCGATGTTCCCCGGGTTCCAGGGCGGCCCGCTCGAGCACGCGATCGCCGCGAAGGCAGTGGCGTTTCGAGAGGCCGCCATGCCGGAGTTCTCGGTCTACGCGCACCAGGTCGTCGCGAACTCGCGAGCGTTGGCCGCCGGGCTCGGCAGTGAGGGGTTCCGGCTGGTCAGCGGCGGCACCGACAACCACATGAGCCTGGTCGACCTTCGCAGCTTCGATGCCGACCTCACCGGCAAGGACGCCCAGGTGCTGCTCGATCGGGCCGGCATCACGCTCAACAAGAACACGATTCCCGACGATCCTCGTTCGCCGTTCGTCACGAGTGGTCTGCGCATCGGTACGCCGGCGGTCACGACGCAGGGCATGGCCGAGCCCGAGATGGCACAGGTCGCCGAGCTGTTGGCACGGGCGTTGCGGCATCGCGACGACGACGCGCTGATCGCCGAGGTTCGGGCCGATGTCGCCACGTTGTGCTCGAAGTTCGTGCCGTACGGGAGCTGACACGGCGCATGACATGGCGGAGTCGCTGACGTGCAGCCCGGCATGTTGTCCTATGTGGTCGTCTTCGCCGTCGCGGCCGTCGTCACCGCGCTGACCGTCCCCGTCGTCCGTCGGATGGCGGTCCGCATCGGCGCCGTCGTCAAACCCGACGACCGCCGCGTGCACGAGGTCCCGACGCCGACGCTGGGCGGCGCGGGGATGATCGCGGGCGTGGTGGTGGCGCTCGCCGTCGCCGGGCTCATGACCGACTTCGACGAGGTCTTCGAGACGCCGTCGGAGATCCTCGGCGTGCTCATGGCCGCGGTGTTGATCTTCGCCATCGGCGCCTACGACGACGTGCGTGACGTCTCGGCGCCGGCGAAGACCGCCGGCATGATTCTCGCCGGCAGCGTGCTGAGCTTCGCGGGTGTCGGGCTGCTCATCCTGCGGGTGCCCCTGCTCGACGTGTTCATCCTCTCGTCGGACTGGTCGGCGCTGCTCACCGTCGTGTGGGTTCTCGGCATGGCGAATGCAATCAACCTCATCGACGGGCTCGACGGTCTCGCGGCGGGAATCGTCGCCATCGCGTCGTTCGCGTTCTTCCTGTACTCCGTCGAGCTCGGCAACGAGGGCGTGCTCCAACCGGGCAACCTGGGCGCGCTCATCGCGATCGTCACCGTCGGCGTCTGCGTCGGGTTTCTCCCCTACAACCTCCACCCGGCGCGGATCTTCATGGGCGACGGTGGCTCCCTGCTGCTCGGCCTGCTGTTGGCCGCGTCGACGATGGCGGTCGGCGGCCGGACCAGCCAGCCGTTCCCTGGCCAGACCTACTTCTTCTTCGCACCGATATTCATCCCGTTGTTCGTCCTCGCCGTCCCCATCGTCGATGTGTTGTTCGCCATCGTGCGCCGCGCGAGCTCGGGCGCGAACCTGACCACGCCCGACAAGGGTCACCTCCATCACCGGCTCATGAGTCTCGGGCACGGGCAACGCCGAAGTGTCGCAATCCTGTGGCTGTGGACGGCCCTCATGTCGGCCTTCGTGCTGTACCCGACCTACACCGGGCAAGGGCAGCTGTTCGCCGTTTTCGCGATATTCGCGCTGGCGCTGGCGGTCTACACGATGTTTCACCCGGTCGCTCGCCGCGCGAGAGCCGACAACGTCGCCCGTCGGGCAAACGGCGACGACGAGCCCGGGCCCGAGAACCTCGACTCGACCGATGTCGACTTCGGTCCGGCCGGCCCCCCGGGTGATCGACGAGCCGACGGCGAGAAACGAGCCGGATCGCGCTGAGCACCGCCGGCGCCGCCAGGGGGTCAGGGGAGAAGCGGCTGCCCAGGTTGCGGCTCGGCATCACCGTCAGTAGATTGCGAACGGATTCACATGGGCCTCCCGCCGCCGTGAGCCCTCCGACCTCTCCTCCACCCCGCAGGCCGACCCGTTGGATCAATCGCTGCAGAGCGAACTGACTCAGAGTGTGACCCGAAGCAGTGGCTCGTTCGAGCTGGTGCTGGGCGCCTCGATCTTCGGATTGCTCGGTTTTCTGATCGATCGGGCACTCGGCCTCGTGCCGTTGTTCACCATCGCTTTCGCCGTCGCGGCCCTCATCGGCGCGACCGCGTCGATCTACTACCGCTACCGCGCCGCTATGGCCGAGCTTGCGGAGCAGCGGCCGTGACCACCGATGCCGGGGCCAACCCGATGCTGATGCGCATGGAGGGCCCCTCGCCGGCACAACAGGTGGCGGCCGACATCGTCAAACGCGGCCTCTGGGTCGCACCGTTGCTCATGCTCGCCGGCGCCGCCATCTGGGGCTCCGACGGCGCGCTCTCGGTGGGCTATGCGCTCGCTCTCGTCCTGGCCAACTTCTGGCTGGCGGCCGCCCTCATCGCCTGGTCGTCCCGCATCTCGCTCGCCCTGGTGATGGCGGCAACGCTGTTCGGCTTCATCGTCCGGCTCGCCCTCATCTTCTTGGCGGTGTGGTTGGTGAAAGATGCCGGCTGGGTCGACTTCGTGGCCCTCGGTATCACCATCATCGTGTCCCATCTCGGATTGTTGTTCTGGGAGATGCGCTACGTCTCGGCGTCGCTCGCATTCCCCGGGCTCAAGCCCACCACCTGACGTCCTACTCAACAAGGAGCCATTGCGAACGTGCTTCTCGCCGCGGTCGAGTTCCCACCGATCAAGAACATCGTCGAATGGCCCGACTTCGGAGCCGGTTTCAACAAGATCGGGCTGATCTGTGCCATCGCGTTCGCCGTGCCGACGATCCTGTTCCTCGTCGCGGGGCGCAGGGCCGAGATGGTTCCCCGCGGCGTCCAGGGGTTCGCCGAGACCACCGTCGAGTTCATCGAGGAACAGGTGGCCAAGCCGGGCATCGGTGTCGGCTACGAGCCCTATGTGCCGCTGTTGGTGTCGTTCTTCGTCTTCATCGCGATCGGCAATCTGTTCGAGGTGATTCCCTTCTTCCAGATGCCGATGAACGCGCGCATGGGCCCACCCCTGGTGTTCGCGCTCGTCGCCTGGGCCATGTTCATCGGCGTCGGCGTTCGCCACAACGGCGCCCAGTACTTCAAGGACGTGTTGTTCCCGCCCGGTGTGCCGAAGGCGCTCTACTTCCTCGTCACACCCATCGAGTTCCTCTCGACATTCCTCGTCCGGCCCTTCAGCCACGCCGTTCGTCTCTTCGCCAACATGCTCGCCGGTCACATCCTGCTCGTGACCTTCAGTGTGTTGTGCATCTCGCTGTGGAGCCTCGGCCTGGTGGCCGTCATCTTGCCGTTCACCTTCATGGGTCTCGTCGTGTTCACCGCATTCGAGATCGGCGTCAGCTTCATCCAGGCATTCGTCTTCGCCATCCTGGCCGCCGTCTACATCGGTGGCGCGCTCCACCCCGCCCACTGATCACCAGTTCGTCAACGACACCATCTGTCGGCCCGGCTCTCGCCGGGCTGCCAATCCAGCACCAAGGAGAGACCAAGGCATGAGCACTCTTGCCACCATCGCCCAGCAGGGCCTCGAGCTCGCACAGGACGTCGTCCCCGAGGGCGCGCAGGACGTCGAAGCCGCCGGCAGCGCCGGTTTCGCCTATGGCCTCGCCGCCATCGGCCCCGGCATCGGCATCGGCTACCTGGTCGGACAGGCCGTCCAGGCCATGGCCCGCCAGCCCGAGTCGGCCGGGCAGGTCCAGACCACGATGTTCCTGGGCATTGCCTTCACCGAGGCCCTCGCCCTCATCGGGTTCGTGGTCTTCATTCTGCTGAAGTTCGTCTGATCGAGATCGAGACGAAGTTCGACACGAGAGACGAGGAGCCACTGTGCCCGAGGAACTGACCCTCGCGGAATTGCTCGCCCTCGGCGAGGCCGAGGAAGGCGAAGCGGTCGAGGAAGAGGCCGAAGAAGAGGTGCCGAACCCGGTCCTGCCGACCGGAAACGAGATCCTCTGGGCCGCGGTGTTCTTCTTCGCGCTCTGGGCGATGATGAAATACGTCCTGTTGCCCCCGATCCAGCGCACCCGTGCCGAACGGGCCGCCAAGATCAGCGAGGCCAGGGACGCCGCCGGGAACGCGTCGGCCGACATCGCGACAGCACAGGCCGACTACGACGCGACGATCAACGCGGCTCGAAGCGAGGCCACGAGCCTGGTCGATGCCGCCCGGGCCGAGGCCGACGCCGATCGGGCGGAAGTCATGGCCGCGGCCGAGGCCGAGGTCGCGACGCTGCGGGCGAACGCCGAGACCGAGCTGGCCGAGGCCCGTGCAACGGCGATGTCGGCGCTTCGCGACGACGTCGCGGCGGTGGCCGTGGGTGCCGCATCGACCGTCGTCGGCCGTGATCTCGACGCCTCGTCGCATCGCTCGATCGTCGACCGGATTCTCGATGGAGGTGACGCATGATCTCACTGCTCAATATCCTTGCTGCCGAGGAGCCGAACGGGAAGTTCCTTCCCGGCGACGTCAACGAGTTCTACTGGAGCAGCCTGGCCTTCCTCGTCGTCTTCGCCGTCATGGCATGGAAGCTCTTCCCCCTCGCAGCCAAGGGGCTTCGCGCCAAGGCCGATCGGGTCGAGGACGAGCTCGCCGCCGCCGAGAAGGCGCAGGCCGATGCCGACGCCGAGGTCGAGACGCTCATGGCCAAGCTCGGAAATGCCGATGCCGACGCAGCCGAAATCCTCGAGGACGCCGGCGCCACCGCCCAGAAGCTGAAGGTCGACGCCGCGGCCAAGGCGGCCGCGGACGCCGACGCGCTCAAGGCCCGCACCATGGCCGACATCGACGGCGCCAGGGCACACGCAACGGCCGATCTGCGCAGCGAGCTCGCGGCGCAGGCGCTGGCAGCCGCGGAAGCCGTCGCGAGGGAGAACCTCGACGACTCCGCCCAGCTCGATCTCGTCGAGCAGTACATCGACCAGGTCGGAGCGAGCGCATGAGTGCGATCACCGCCTACGCCAGGGCGATGCTGTCGGTCGCCGAGGCCGACGGGAAGCTCGAGCAGGTGACCGACGAGCTCTTCCGCTTCGGGCGGGCGCTCGAGAGCTCCGACGAGCTGTTGATGACCTTGAGCGATCGAGGGATCGAGGCCGGCCGCCGCCAACAGATCGTCGAGGATCTCCTCGCCAGCGGGGCCAGTGCGACTACCGTCGGGCTCGTCTCGATGGCGGTCGGCGCCGGCCGGGCCCGCGAGCTGCCCGACATGATCACCGAGATGATCAGGCTCGGAGCCAGCTCGAGGAACCGCGAGGTGGCGATGGTCCGTTCCGCCATCCCCCTGTCCGACGATCAACAGCAGCGGCTCGCCAATGCGTTGGCCGAGGCCACCGGCAACGACGTCGACGTGCTCGTCACCGTCGATCCATCGGTGGTCGGCGGGATCGTCACCACCATCGGCGACACCGTCATCGACGGCACCGTCCGCGGTCGACTCGCGCAACTGCGCGAGGTCTTCTGAGAGGTTTCATGTCCGATCACGATTTCCCGGGTACCACCGCCTTTTCGGTGCCGAGCGGAATCTCCGCCAACTGACGCTGGAGAGCACAGGTTTCATGTCCGATCACGATTTCCCGGGTACCACCGCCTTTTCGGTGCCGAGCGGAATCTCCGCCAACTGACGCTGGAGAGAGAATGGCAGAGCTCACGATCAACACCGATGACATCGCAGCGGCGCTTCGCAAGAATCTCGAGGGATTTGCGCCGAGCGTCGAACAGACCCAGGTGGGACGCATCTCCGAAGTCGGCGACGGCATCGCACGCGTCTCGGGTCTTCCGAACGCGGCAGTCAACGAGATGCTCGAGTTCGAGGGTGGCACCATCGGTCTCGCCCTCAACCTGGACGAAGAGTCGATCGGCGCCGTGGTGCTCGGCCTCGTCGACGACATCGAGGAGGGCCAGCCGGTCCGCGCGACCGGTGACATCTTGTCGATTGCCGTCGGCGATGGTCTCCTCGGCCGCGTGATCAACGCGCTCGGTGAGCCCATCGACGGCAAGGGGCCCATCACGTCCGACGTCACCCGACGCCTCGAGGTCCAGGCGCCCGGGATCACCGGTCGCAAGCCCGTGCACGAGCCGATGCAGACTGGCATCAAGGCCATCGACTCGTTGATCCCGATCGGTCGTGGTCAGCGCGAGCTGATCATCGGCGACCGCAAGACCGGCAAGACCACCATCGGCGTCGACACGATCTTGAACCAGCGCGGTCTCGACGTGAAGTGCATCTATGTGGCCATCGGTCAGAAGGCGTCGACCGTCGCGCAGACCGTCGCCCTCCTCGAGGAGAACGGTGCGCTCGACTACACGGTTGTCGTGGTCGCACCCGCCTCCGACCCTGCGCCGTTCAAGTACCTCGCGCCGTACGCGGGTTGCGCGATCGGCCAGCACTGGATGGACAACGGCGAACATGCGCTCGTGGTCTACGACGACCTGTCGAAGCAGGCCGAGGCATACCGGCAGATGTCCCTCCTCCTGCGCCGCCCGCCCGGCCGCGAGGCGTACCCAGGCGACGTCTTCTACCTGCACAGTCGACTGCTCGAGCGGGCCGCGAAGCTGTCCGACGACCTCGGCGCCGGATCGCTCACGGCGCTGCCCGTCATCGAGACCAAGGCCGGCGACGTCTCGGCGTACATCCCCACCAACGTCATCTCGATCACCGACGGTCAGATCTTCCTCCAGGAGGACCTCTTCAAGTCGGGTGTGCGACCCGCGGTGGACGTGGGCATCTCCGTTTCCCGCGTGGGATCGGCCGCCCAGATCAAGGCGATGAAGACCGCCGTCGGCACGCTCAAATCCGATCTCCAGCAGTTCCGTGAGCTCGAGGCGTTCGCCGCGTTCGGCTCCGACCTCGATGCGGTCTCCCAGGCCCAGCTCGATCGGGGTTACCGGCTCACCGAGCTGCTCAAGCAGGGCATCGCATCGCCGATGCCGGTCGAAGAGCAGGTCGTGTCGCTGTATGCCGGGACGAACGGATACCTCGACTCGCTCCCCGTCGAGGACGTCCAACGATTCGAAACCGAGCTGATCGACTGGGTCAGGACACGCGATCCCGAGCTGCTCCGGGGCATCGTCGAGACCGGGAAGGTCGATGAAGACGAGCTCGCTACCGCGGTCGCGGCGTTCACAGGCCAGTTCGAGGTCTCGACCGAGAACGGCGAGCCGCCGGAGGCCGAAGCGCAGATCGACGCCGAGCACAGCGTTGTCGACGCCCCGACCACCCTGCCCGAAGAAGATCTTTCCCGTCCCGACGAGGAGGGCTAGCGCCAGTGGCCGGAGGTCAGGAACGGGCGCTGCGTCGTCGCATCGCCAGCGTCCAGTCGACCAAGAAGATCACCCGAGCCATGGAGCTCATCGCCACCACACGCGTGGCGCGAGCGCGGGTTCGTGCCAATGCGGCGCGGCCCTATGCCGAGAAGATCACCGGTGTCATCGAGAATCTCGCAGCCGGAGGTGTCGGTGCCGACAATCCGCTCCTCGCCACCCGCGACGAGATCCACAAGGTCGGCTTCGTGGTCATCACCTCCGATCGAGGGCTCGCGGGCGCCTACAACAGCGCCGTGATCCGCACAGCCGAACGTGAGCTCATGGCCCGGCGCGCCGAGGGCCAGGACTACTCGTTGACGCTGATCGGCAGGAAGGCCATCGACTACTTCCGGTTCCGTCACTACGACATCGCCGCCAGCTACACGGGCATCAGCGACACCCCGCGTTACGACGACGCCCGCGAGGTCGCCGTCGGTGTCCGCCGTGCCTTCGAGGCCGGCGAGCTCGACGAGGTGCTCCTCGTCTACCAGGAGTTCGTCTCGCTCGGCACCCAGCGTGTCGTCATGCGGCGGTTCCTGCCTCTCGAGAGCGTCGAGGTCATCGCCGTCGCCGGCGAAGGCGATGCCGATGTGGCCGCGCTGGCCGAGCTCGAACCCTCACCCGAGGCCGTGCTCGACTCGTTGCTGCCCCGCTACGTGGAGTCCCGCCTCTTCTCGGCGCTGCTCGATGCCGCGGCATCCGAGCACGCCAACCGGCAACGGGCCATGAAGGCTGCCACCGACAACGCCGAAGAGCTCATGACCAAGCTGAGCCGAGCCATGAACCGGGCCCGACAAGACGCCATCACCACCGAGATAATGGAGATCGTCGGCGGAGCCGAAGCGCTCGGCGGCGACATCGCCGACGTCGCCGAGGTGTTGCCGACGCTGTTCTCCACCGATCCAACCGACCAGTTCGCCACCCCTTGAGTATCAGGCTCGCGAGGTAATCATGACCATGACCGACAGCACTCCAGCCGTGAAGGAAGGGCGGGTCGTCGCCATCGCCGGACCGGTGATCGACGTCGAATACCCCGCCGACTCGCTGCCGGAGATCAATCAGGCGATCGAGTTCGACGTCACTGTCGATGGCAAGTCCATCACGGTGATGGCCGAGGTGGCGCAGCAGATCGGCAGGGGACGCGTCCGGGCCATCGCGATGAAGCCCACCGATGGGCTGACGCGTGGCACCACCGTTCGTAACCTCGGCCACGGCGTGCAGGTGCCGGTGGGCGATGTCACGCTCGGTCACATCTGGAACGTGATGGGTGAGCCGCTCGATGTGCCGATCGACGAGGTCGATGTCACCGAGCGGTGGGAGATCCATCGGCCCGCGCCGGCGTTCGACACCCTGGAACCATCGTCGAAGATGTTCGAGACCGGCATCAAGGTCATCGACCTGCTCACCCCGTACAAGGAGGGCGGCAAGATCGGCCTGTTCGGTGGGGCCGGCGTCGGCAAGACCGTGCTCATCACCGAGATGATCAACCGGGTCGCCACCCAGCACGGCGGCCGATCCGTGTTCGCAGGTGTCGGCGAGCGCACCCGAGAGGGCACCGACCTCTTCATCGAGATGGGCGAGACCCAGATGGGCGACGGCCAGACCGTGCTCGACAATGCCGCTCTGGTCTTCGGCCAGATGGACGAGCCACCGGGTGTGCGCCTGCGCGTCGCGCTCGCCGGCGTGACGATGGCCGAGTACTTCCGCGACGTGCAGAACCAGGACGTGCTGTTGTTCATCGACAACATCTTCCGGTTCGTGCAGGCCGGTTCCGAGGTGTCGACTCTC
>JAOTZB010000378.1 GCA_029861625.1 Acidimicrobiia bacterium | reverse complement strand
CGTGACAGCGGTAGTAGGTGCGTCGATACGCCTCGGCATGGTCGTCGTAACAGGCGGTGATCACGGCCGGCGGGCCGTACCCGGATGCATACGCCGCCCGATATGCGGCCTGGGCCGCCGGCTTCGTGGACAGATCCTCGTGGGCGGTGGGCGGCTCGGGGATCGGCGGCGGGTCCGACGGGGACGGTCCGAACGGGTTCTCGTTGCTCACGAAACCCGGCCAGAGGACGATGTCGTGGGGGTTGACGAAGCAGCAGACGGCGAGGAACGGGCGCAGCGCCTCGACGTCGCCGGCGCGGCGCCGGGCGTACCTGTCGTCGAGCCACGCGACCAGGCGATCGGCGATCAGCGGATCGCGGATCAGTCCGGAGTTGGCCAGCCCGGAGCCGTGCGGTTCGGGGCCGACCCACCCACTGAACCCGTAGTCGTCGAGCGGATCGGCGTCGAGGTAGGCCTGGACGGCATCGGGGATGATCTCGCCGGTCCGGGTGTTGGTCGCGACCGGGGTGCGGGTCTCGGGGTCGATGAGGTCGGCGTGGGAGATGTGCCACTTGCCGTCGTAGTGGGTGTCGTAGCCTCCGGCCCGGAACCAGTTACCGAGGGTCGGCACTTCACCTGGAACCAGCCAACGCATCCTGGAGTCGTCGGCGTCCTTGCCGAGTCCGTCGGTCTGGGTCAGGCCGTGGACGTCGGGATACTGGCCGGTGAACAGCGTCGGCCGGCTCGGCACGCACGCCGTGGCGCCGGTGTAGTGGTGCAGGAGGGTTGTGCCGTTCTCCGCGAACCAGCCCCGTTCGGGGAGATGTGTCGTGCGCCATGCCGCGATCTCGTCGGTCTCGTACGGGGTCGGCGCGCGTTCCTGGTCGGTGACGATCACGACGATGTCGGGGCGCTCGGGCATGATCATGACGGGCTCGGGCTACCGGTAGCGATTCAGCTCGGCGCGGCCGACCACGAAGTGATGCACCTCGTCGGGGCCGTCGGCGAGACGCAGCGTGCGCTGCGACGTGTACATGTCGGCGAGCGGGGTCCATTGCGAGACGCCGGCCGCGCCGTGGATCTGGATGGCCTCGTCGATGATCTTGCAGACCCGTTCGGGCACCATCGCCTTCACCGCGCTCACCCAGATGCGGGCCTCGGCGTTGCCCATCGTGTCCATGGCCTTGGCCGCCCGCAGCACCATCAACCGCATGGCCTCGATCTCGATCCGGGCTCGGGAGATGACCTCGACGTTCTTCCCGAGCTGGGCGATGGGCTTTCCGAATGCCTCTCGGCTGAGCCCGCGGCGCACCATCAGATCGATCGCCTTTTCGGCCGCGCCGATCGAGCGCATGCAGTGGTGGATGCGGCCCGGGCCGAGCCGAAGCTGGGAGATCTCGAACCCGGCCCCGACATCGAGGAGGATGTTCTCCTTCGACACGCGAACGTCGGTGAACCTGATGTGCATGTGGCCGTGAGGAGCGTCGTCGCGGCCGAACACGTGCATCGGGCCGACGATCTCGACGCCCGGAGTGTCGACCGGGACGAGGATCTGCGACTGTCGGCGGTGGGGCGGACCGTCGGGGCTCGTCTGCACCATGGTGATCATGATCTTGCAGCGGGGATCGCCCGCACCGGAGATGTAGAACTTCTCGCCGTTGATGAGCCACTCGTCGCCGTCGAGGACGGCCTGGGCCGCGATGTTCTTCGCATCGGACGATGCCAGACCGGGTTCCGTCATGGCGAACGCCGATCTGATCTCGCCGGCGAGCAGCGGTTCGAGCCACTGCTTCTTCTGTTCTGGTGTCCCGACCCGCTCGAGCACCTCCATGTTCCCCGTGTCGGGTGCGCTGCAGTTCAGGCATTCGGACGCGAGCGGACTCTTTCCGAGCTCGCCGGCGATGTATGCGTAGTCGAGGTTCTTCAGCCCCTGCCCGGTCTCGGCGTCGGGGAGGAAGAAGTTCCACAGGCCGGCCGCCCTGGCCTTGGCCTTCGCGCCGTCGAGGAGCTCCAGCTGGCCGGGCATCCATGCGAATCTGTCCTCGCGCCCTTCACCGAGCGAGAAGAACTCCTCGGTGATGGGTTCGACCTCGTCGGCGATGAACGACTTGACAGCCTCGTACAGCGGCCGGGCACCGTCGGACATGGCGAGGTTGAGGGAATCGTCGCTCGGGTCGTCGCTGTGCAGACCTGGTCCTGGCATGAGCTCGTCCTTCGCGTCGTCCTAGGGCCGCTCGGGCCTGCGGCGGGCCCCATCATCACACGATCGTTCGCAGGTGACCCAATGACTCGAGCCGCCGTACCGCCGCGCGGGCTAGGGTCGAGACGCTCGCTCCGAACGAGCGGTACACGGGAGCCGACGTTGGCACATGTCGCGGTCGAACTACTCGGACAGACCACCGGTCATCGGGGCCAGGCCCCGCGTCATGCGTCTGCCTACCGGCTGCATGCCGGCACCCTCGGCGTCACGGTATGGGACTACGGCGCCCACTTGATCGAGGTCGTGGCCCCGGATCGCGATGGTGAACGCATCGATGTCGTGACCTCGCGGGGGTCGCTCGCCGATCATCTCGAGTCCGATCGGGGCGGATACACCGGCGCCACCATCGGGAGGTACGCGAATCGCATCGCCGGTGGGCGGTTCACCCTGGCCGGCCGACGGTACCGGCTCGCGACCAACGACGGTCCGAATCACCTCCACGGCGGCCTGATCGGCTTCGACCAGTACGTCTGGGACGGGGAGCCGTTCGAGGAGCCCACTCGGTGCGGGGTGCGGCTCCAGCTCCAGCGGCCCCACGGCGACGAGGGGTATCCCGGAGCGGTGGGCGTCGAGGTGACCTATGCCCTCGACGACGGCGATCGCCTCAGCATCGACTACACGGCCACGACGACCGCACCCACGATCGTGAGTCTCACCAACCATGCCTATTGGAACCTGGCGGGGGGTGGATCGATCGCCGATCACGAGCTGCAGGTCATGGCGTCGCGTTATCTCGAGGTCGACGACACCCAGATCCCGATCGGATCCCCGCGTTCCGTCGACGGCACCCGCTACGACTTCCGCGAGGCCAGGCGCCTCGGCGACAGCGAGCTCGAGGATGGTTACGACCACTGCCTGCTGCTGGACACGCCCGGCGTGGCTGCGGTGCTGATCGACCCGGGCTCGGGCCGACGGATGACGGTTGCCACCGATCAACCCGGCCTCCAGCTCTACACCGCCAATCACCTCGACCAACCCCATACCGCGGTGTGTCTCGAAGCCCAGCAGCTCCCGGATGCACCGAACCGACCCGATTTCCCGTCGCCCACGCTGCGACCGGGCGAGGTCTATCGCCAACACACCGAGCACCGGTTCGACCTTGCTCCGGGGCCCGAGCGGCCCGTCGCAGCAGGCGACGAGCGCGGGCCCTGAAATCGGCCGTCGACCCATCCGCTACGTCCTGGGTCGGGGCCGATCAGCCGTCGGGGGGATGCGCGTGGCGCCGGTCCGGCGTGTGGCCTACGCGGCGAGCCAGTGGTGATGGTCGAG
>JAOTZB010000075.1 GCA_029861625.1 Acidimicrobiia bacterium | reverse complement strand
GTTGATCGACTGGCTCGACGATGCGTTCGGCGCCGTGACGGCAGCGCTCGCCGGCGCCGGGCCCGACGAGCGCGTCTGGACGTGGACCGCCGAGAACACGACCGGGTTCTACCGCCGGCGGATGGCCCAGGAGACGTCGATGCACCTGTGGGATCTCCGGACGGCCGCGCACCGCTCCGAGCCGCTCGAGCCCGAGCTCGCAGCCGACGGCATCGACGAGCTGTTCGATGTGTTGTTGCCCGAGGTCGTCACCCGCGGCGTGCCCCAGCCGACCGGATCGCTGCACCTGCATCGCACCGACGGCGATGGCGAGTGGTCGGTCGAGCTCGTCGACGGCGCGCTCGTCGCATCCCACGAGCACACGAAGGGCGACGCCGCGGTCAGGGGCAGCGCCGGCGACCTCCTCTTGATGATGTGGGAACGAGCCGCCGTCGACGACGAGTCGCTCCAGGTCTTCGGCGACACCGACGTCGTGAAGAGCTGGACCTCGTTGTCGCGATGACCACGATCCGCGGTCTCATCGGTCGACTCGACCGCTCGACGGTCGTGGCCCTGGCGACGGGTGTCGTCCTCACCTTGGCCTCCATCCCCCTCCAGACGCTGGTCGCGCTCGTCGTCGGTCTGGCCGCCGCCGCATTGCTGGGCTTCTTCTACCCCGAGTCGCCGACCAAGGTCGGCGTCGCGGTCGCCGCGCCCGTGTTGACCGTCGCCTACCTGCTCGGGGTCGTCAGGGGCTTCAGCTGGGTGATCCTGTTGGTCTTGTTGATCCCCAGCCTGATCCTCCCGGTGTGGCTGGCTCGCGTCGGCGCGTCGATCCGGTCGCGGTCGAAATGACCCCGATGCGGCAACGGGCCGCGCGTTCGCCACAATGGACGACGTGAGCGAGCCCGATCCCCACCAGCTGGCTCGTCCCCCGTCCTGGGGCCCGAGCGACAGCTTCAACTCGTTGCTGCCGGTTCTGGCCTTTCTCGGGTTGAACTCGTTGTTCGGACTCGGATGGGCGATCGCCGGGACGACGGCCACGTCGCTGTACGCGGCCTGGAGCCGTCGCAGCCGTGGCCTCGACATCGGGTGGTTCATCCCGGTCATCGCGCTCGTGCTCATCGCGAGGGCAACAGCCGGCATCATCACCGACAGCGAAGACGTCTACTTCGGCATCGGCATCGGGCTGAAGTTCGCGACCGTCGCGGCGCTGGTGGGCAGCGTCGTGATCAGGCGCAATGCAGTCGGCTTCCTCGCGCCGTATGTCATCGCGTTCGAAACATCCACGGTCACACATCGCATCTACCGTTCGACGACGAGCGTGCTCACGTTGATCTGGGCGGTGTTCTTGACGGTGACGGCCGTCTTCGACATCTGGCTGTTGGCGAACTCCTCGGCCAACGGGTATGTGCTCATCCGCTTCCTCGTGTCGTGGCCCTTGAGCACCGTCACCTTCGCCACGGCCATCGTCTGGGCCAGTCGGCGACTGGCCCAGATCCCCGGCTTCCCGGGCCTCCTGAGCCTGCTCGAGGCCCAGGTCGAGGCCCAGCGGCCCGAACCGGCCGGCTGAGCCCACCGGCTCCGGCACCGATCAGTCCGCCACCGACCGTTCGAGCCGCCCTTCGAGGACGGTGTCGGTCGACCGGCCGCGGCTTCGAGTCGCTCAGCGCGCCGACTCGAAGCGGAGGTGCGCGGATCTGACCCCGTACACGAAGGCATTCGGCTGCTCGACCGGCGCCGTGCCCTCGACGACCGCCAGCCCCGATACCCGCGAGAGCAGATCTTCGAAGAAGACCTTGATCTCGAGCCGGGCGAGGGAGGCCCCGAGACAGAAGTGGGTCCCGAACCCGAAGGAGAGGTGATGGTTCGGGGTGCGCGTGATGTCGAGACGTTCGGGATC
This sequence comes from Acidimicrobiia bacterium, assembly GCA_029861625.1. GTDB lineage: Bacteria > Actinomycetota > Acidimicrobiia > Acidimicrobiales > JAHEJN01 > JAOTZB01. The sequence goes on along the minus strand of JAOTZB010000075.1, from coordinate 11,153 downwards.
GTCGAAGTGGGTGGGGTCGCGGTTGGCGGAGGCGTAGAGCAGGACGACCTGTGCGCCCGCCGGGATCGTCGTGCCGTCGATGTCGTGATCGCTGGTCGCCAGGCGGCACATGTTGTGGATCGGTGTCACCCAGCGGATGAGCTCCTCGACCGCCACATCGAGGTCGGCTCCGTCGCGCAGTGCCGCCCACTGATCGGGGTTGTCGATCAACGCGAGCAGCGAGCGGGCAATGACGGTTCGAGTCGTCTCGGCGCCGCCGTCGAGCAACAAGAGGCAGTCGCTGATGATCTCGTCCACCCCGAAGCGGCTGCCATCGGTGAGCCCTTCGGCTTCGGCCTCGATCCACCGGCTCATGACGTCGTTTCCGGGCATGGCGCGCTTCGCATCGTAGAGCTCGGCACACGCGGCCGCGAACTCCATCGCAGCGATGATGCCCTCCTCATCGTGATAGCGGGGTCCGCCTCCGAGCGCGATCGTGCGCTCGGACCAGCGTGCGAGCTTGCGCCAGTCGTCATCGGGAAATCCGAGCAGGTGGCCGATCATCATCGCCGGGAGCGGTGCGGCCAGATCGCCGATGACCTCGATGTCGTCGGCATGGGCCATCGCATCGTCGAGGAGCTTCGCGACAGCAGCTCGGACATGGGGTTCCCACTCCGACACCCGCCGCGGCGTGAAGCGCCGGGCGACGAGGTTGCGGCGGACCGTGTGGCGGGGATCGTCGAGCCCGATGATGGAGGCATCGGCGGGGATGTTCGGGCGGTAGCCGCCGGGCTCTTGACCCGAGTTGACGAAGATGTCCTTGCGCTTCTCGATCTCGACGATGTCGTCGTATCGGGTGATGCCCCACAGTTCGTTGGTGCGGTCCCAGTACGCGGGTGCGTGTTCGCGCATCCACGCATAGTCGGCGTAGGGCGGTCCGGTGTAGAAGTCACCGGCCAAGAGGTCGAGATCTCGCGCCATGGCCGCGACAGTACGCGACCGATCCGGGAGCCGACCATGTCGACCGGTATCGTCGGCCGCGTGCCTGTCATCGACGTGCGTGACCTGCAGAAGACGTACGGTGACGTCACCGCAGTCGCCGGCGTGACGTTCTCGGTGGAACCCGGTGAGGTGTTCGCCCTGCTCGGACCGAACGGTGCCGGCAAGTCGACGACCGTGGAGATCCTCGAAGGACATCGGACCGCCACGGCAGGCCACGTGCGGGTACTCGGTGTCGATCCTGCTGACGCCGATCGGACGTACCGCGATCGCATCGGCATCGTCCTGCAGTCGGCCGGCATCGAACGCGAGCTGTCGGTGCGGGAGGCGCTGGAGCTCTACGGCAGCTACTACCGACGCCCACGCCCGGTCGGCGAGGTGCTCGATCTCGTCGGGCTCGGCGAGAAGGCCGATGACCGGGTCAAGACCCTCTCGGGTGGTCAGCAACGCCGGATCGACCTCGCGCTCGGCATCATCGGCGATCCCGAGGTCCTGTTCCTCGACGAACCGACGACCGGGTTCGACCCATCGGCGCGGCGCCGCTCGTGGGACCTGCTCTCGGATCTGCGCTCGCTCGGTACGACGATCTTGTTGACGACGCACTACATGGACGAGGCGCAGCATCTCGCCGACCGGGTCGGCGTGATCGCCGACGGTCGCATCGTCGCCAGCGGCACGCCCGATGAGCTGATCGGCGTGTCGACCACCACCGTGAGATTCCGGCTCCCGCCTGGGACCGGCGGCCACGACCTGCCGGCGTTGCCGGCGGCGCCCGTGCTGCACGGTCCGGTCGTCGAGTACGCGACCGACGAGCCGACAGCGACGTTGTACGTCCTCACCCGGTGGGCGATGGACCGAGGCGAGGAGCTGACCGATCTGTCCGTGCATCGACCGAGCCTCGAGGACATCTATCTCCAGCTCACCGAACGCGAGGCCCGGCCATGAGCCGCCAGGAGGGGGGCTGGCCGGCGACCGCCACCCTCGTGATCGGCCAGGCCCGCTCTCAGAACCGGGTGTTCTGGCGTACTCCCATCGCGGCGTTCTTCACGCTCGTGTTGCCCCTCGTCATGATGGTCCTGTTCAACGCGCTCTTCGACGGCGTGGTCGAGACGTCCATCGGGGAGATCCCGATCCGCCAGTTCTACACCGCGGGTCTGGCCGTGTTCGCGGCGGTGTCGGCCACGTACACGAACCTGGTCAACATGATCCCGATCCGGCGTGACGAGGGGATCCTGAAGCGGGTGCGCAGCACCCCGCTGCCACCGCCGATCTACCTCGGGGGCGCGGTGCTCTCGGCGCTGTGGATCGCCGTCATCGGCGTCGTCGTCATGTTGGGTATCGCGGTCATCGGCTACGACCTCGAGATCGAGCCGAGCAAGCTCCCGGCTGCTGGGTTGACCTTCGTGATCGGGATCAGCGCATTCGCGGCGCTCGGCCTCGCGGTGGCGGCTCTGGTGCCGTCGGCATCGGCGGCGCCCGCGGTCGCCAACGCGACCATCCTGCCGCTGGCATTCGTGTCGAACATCTTCATCGCGCTCGAGGATCCGCCTCGGTGGCTCGAGGTGATCGGCGACATCTTCCCGCTGAAGCACTTCGCATCCGCCTTCCAGGATGCGTTCAATCCGCTCACCGACGGTGCGGGGTTCCGTTGGGGCGATCTCGCGGTGATCGCCGCCTGGGGAGCGCTCGGAGCGGTCGTCGCCGTCCGGAAGTTCCACTGGGAACCGAGTGTCGGTGCAACCGGTCGCCGGTCGCGCCGACAGCCGCGTGTCGATGCCGAGGCTTGACCGTCAGGCTCGCTTGGTTCGCCTATTCGCGCGGCTCGCGTTCGGCGCGCTCGATGACGACGCGGCCGGCGAGCACGTCGGAGTTGGGCACCAGCACCGTGCGGCCCTCGTCGGTTCGCAGCTCGACCATGACCGACTGGACGTCGACCACCGTCCCTGAGATGTCATCGAGGGTGAGGTGATCGCCGTTGTGCACGACGCGTCGAAGGGCGCGCCCGGCTGCGATCTCGCTCGAGACGGTCCGGCTCCCGAAACCCACCATCAGCGCCGCGGCGAGGCCGAGGCTGAAGAGCACGGCGGCGACACCGATGTCGATGATCGTCGTGTCGACGCCCAGCTGTGCGGCGGCGAGAATGCCGGCGAAGGCCAGCACGACCAGTCGAACGACCCGGGGCAGTTGTTCGCGAGCGCGGCCGCCGGCCCGGCTCAGCGCACCGTCGACAGCGGTTGCGGCCAGCGTTGCCACGACGTTGCCGATGATCAACACGATGAGCGCCGACAGCGCATTCGGCAGGTAGTCGACGAGGTCCTCGGGGATCTGGTCGAGCGCCTCGTCGTTCACGAAACCGAGCGCGGTCATGAGCCCGGCCACGAGCAGGACGGAGAACACGAGGCTGGCCGCAGGTGCGGCTGCTTGCCGCACGACCCGCGGTCGGTTCGGCTTGGCCATCGCACCGCGCACGACCCTGGCGACCGATGCGCCGACGATGAGTCCGGCGAATGCGGCGATGAGGGCCCAGATCCAGTCAGCCATCGTTCGATCCCTTCGGGGTCAGCGCACGGGCGATGTGCATCGGCAGAGCGAGCAGGTCACCGAGAAGCGAGAGGTCGGTGCGGTCGCGTTCACGGCGGGCGATGCCTCGCCGGAGCGCGGGCGCGAGGTTGCCAGGGGGCTCGAGGACCAGTTCGAGCGCGGCAGTCACCGGCGAGGTCGGTTCGCCGAGGTTCTCGAGGGCTTCGGCGCACCGATGACAGTTCTCGATGTGGGCATCGAGCTCGGGCGCGGTTCCCTCGAGCCAGGCGGTTAGCCGCGGCGGGGGCGGATGCCGGAGCTTCATGGTCGCCACTCCGCGAGCGCGGTTGCCAGCCGCTTCCGGGCTCGGAGCAGTCGGGTCTTCACCGTGGGCAGCGGGACCCCGAGGACCTCGCTGATCTCGTCGTAGGTCAGTCCTTCGATCTCGCGTAGCACAACGATGCTGCGTGACAGGTCGTCGAGCCCGTCGAGCGCCTCGGTGAAGTCGTCGAGGGCCATCGAGTCGCGAACGGCCGCCTCGACGCTGTCGGCGGTGGCGTGCTCGGGCAACATGTCGGGGTCGCGGACCTCTTCACGGCGGCGCCGAAGTGCGGAGATCGCCGTGTTGTGTGTGATCCGGAGGATCCAGTTCCGCAGCGGCGACTCGCCGCGGAAGGTCGGGAGCTTCTGCCAGGCCTTCATCAAGGCGTCCTGGGTTACATCCTGGGCGAGATGACGGTCACGGGTTATGGAGAACGCCACGCGGTAGACGGCGTCGGCATGTTCGGCGATGAGGTGATCGACATCGACGGCGGCGAGGTCGACGGCGAAGGGTCCTGATGGCCGCCCCCCGGCAGGCTCGGATGTCGCAGTGATCGGACCGGCGCGAACCGCGAACAAGGTCGTCAGCAATGGCGCCGGCCGCGGCGGGCCGGCGAGCAGGAGTACAGCCGTCATATCGCCGAGACGCTCATGGCCCGCCCATTGTCGCGGATCAGAGGTCGTGGATGTGCTTGAACGCCTCGCCGAGATCGAATCCCGCCCGCGCGCCGTGCTCACGGAGTCGTTCGAGCTCGCGTTCGCGGAACGCGGCGAGCTCGGACCCGTCGTCGGCGCCGGTCACCGACATCGTCGACTCGAACTGGCTGGCGTGGGCCTCGAGGGCGGCGAGCTTGGCCATCTCGTGGCCACGGCTCGACTCGACGTGATCGGGTTCCTCGGCCTCGAACAACAGCAACCCGTCGGGTCGGTGGTGGGCCAGCGCGATCTCGGGGAAGAAGTGCGGGTCTCTGGCGGCCACGATCCCCTCGACGGCAAGGAGGCCGGCGTGATGGTGGTCGGGGTGGAGTCGGTACCGCGTCCACGGGTCATGTCCCAGCACGATGTCGGGTCGGAGCCTGCGGATCGCCGCGGTGATCTGGACTCGCTGGCGCAGGCCCGACTCGAGCTCGCCGTCGGTCCAGCCGAGGAACACGATGTCGCCGGTCGCGCCGAGCACCCGAGCCGCGTCGGCCTGTTCGCGTTGGCGCGTCGCCGCCAGCTCGGCCGGGGCGGCGTCGGGGTCCCAGGATCCCTTCGAGCCGTCGGTGCAGACGAGCAGGCTGACGGTGCACCCGTCGGCAGCCCACTTCGCGAGCGTGGCCCCCGCGCCGAACTCGATGTCGTCGGGGTGGGCGCCGATGGCGAGCGCCCGAGCCGGCGTCGGGAGGTCGACGGAGACGCTCACCGCGGGCCCCCAGCGGGCTCGGGATCGCCTACCAGCGATCTGCCATCGGGCAATGTCAGATCGGCGGGGTGGTCGACGTCCCACCCGAGTGCTGCGTCGATACGCACGCGGAGGCCGAGCCGGCACCGCGCCGTCTCGTCGATGTGTCCGTGGAACGACCCCGGCCCATAGCGAAAGACGAAGTCGGCGTCGGTCGGCACGCTCATGACGTTGGTGCCATCGAGGTGCCGGTCGGGGACGATGGTCACGCCGGGCCAGTCGGCGACCCACGCGAGCTCGGTGGCGAGCGGGAGATCGCTGTGGCTGATCACGGCTCGGCGGACACCCTCGGCGCGGAGGGCGTCGATGCCGGCGCTCACGGCCTCGCTCAGCCCGCTCGCGGGTCGCCAGAGCACGGTTGCGCCCGAGGTTTCGCACCACATGGCCACCTCGTCGTCGTCGCAGACGACGTAGGCGGGCAGCGGTCGGGCTGCGGCCACCACGGTTGCGGCGAGCCGCCGAGCCAGGTCGGCCCGGCCGGCAGGTTCGAGCGCGTCGCCGAGGCGGCCCTTGGCTCGCCCGAAATCCTTGATCGGGATGAGGACGGCTGTCGCGTCGCGGGAGGTCACGGCGGCAGTCTACGGCCGAGCCGAGGCCGCACCGGTCGGTGGTTGCCCACGGCGCTGTCGTGCGATCGTCGACGTTCTAAGGTGGGCCCCATGACCATGCGAGTCGTCGTCCTGGGTGGAGGCTCCTGGGGCACCACCGTGGCCCACCTGGCAGCCCACAACACCGACACCGTTCTGTGGTGCCGGGATCCCGAGGTCGCCGAGGCCGTCACCGACCGCGACGAGAACATCCGATACCTCGAGGGTTTCACGCTGCACCCGAACCTGGTGGCCACCACCGACATGGAAGCTGCCGTGTCGGGTGCCGACCTCCTGGTCGTCGGCGTGCCGTCGCACGCATTCCGATCGACGCTCGAAGCGGTCGCACCGTCATTGCGGCCATGGGTGCCCATCGTGAGCCTCACCAAGGGCCTCGAGCAGACGACGTTGCTCCGCATGTCCGAGGTGGCGACGGAGGTGATCCCGGGCCACCCCGCCGGTGCGCTCACCGGCCCGAATCTCGCCAAGGAGATCCTGGGCGGCTCGGCCGCGGCATCGGTGATCGCCATGACCGACAGCGAGATAGCGCAACGGCTCCAAGCCGTCTTCACGACCGACCTGTTCCGGGTCTACACCAACAGCGACGTCGCCGGGTGCGAGCTCGGTGGGGCGCTCAAGAACGTGATCGCAGTCGCGTCGGGTATGGCCGACGGTCTCGGCACCGGCGACAACACCAGAGCAGCGGTCATCACTCGAGGACTTGCCGAGCTGAGCCGGTTGGGGGTTGCGATGGGGGGCGAACCGGCGACCTTCGCCGGCCTCGCCGGCATGGGCGATCTCGTCGCCACGTGCATCAGCTCCCAGAGTCGCAACCGGTACGTCGGGGAACAGCTGGGGAGGGGTCGCACCCTCGGCGACATCATCGACGAGATGAATCAGGTCGCCGAGGGGGTGAAGACGGCAAAGGTCGTCACCGAGCTCGGCCGGCGCCACGGTGTCGACATGCCGATCTCCGAGGAGGTCCACGGTGTGATCATCGGTGACCGAACCGCTGGCGAGGCCTATCGCGGCCTCATGAGCCGACGTATCACCAGCGAGTCGGCCCCGCCCACGTGACGACGCCGCTGCATCCGAGCAGCGGACGGCCCGGGTGGACGGCGCTGGGGGCGATCGGTGCGCGCGATGTCGCGATCGTGGACGAGGCCGGTGGCGTCGGCCCCGGTGTCGGGGGCTGGCGCGTCGAGTGGTGGGTTCGCTCCGAGGAGCGGTGGCACATCACCCCCGAAGAGACGGCGGTTCGTCACACGCGTGGGCCGGGCCGGGCCGACATCGAGACACGACTCCGAGTACCGGGCGGCGACATGGTCGGGACGGCATGGGTGGCTCTCGACCGCAGCGGATCACCCACCGCCTGCGTCGCCATCGAGAACACGACGGCCGTGCCGGTCGCGGTGGCGCTCGTTCTGCGCCCCGACGACGTCAGCGGGCATTCGCTGGTGCGGTTGATCACCGTCACCGCGGAGTCGATCGACGTCGACGCCGAGACAGCCGTGCGATTCGACCGCGAACCCAGCATCGCGATTGCAGGACCGTCCTACTACGACGTCAGGTCGCAGGTGCTCGACGAGGTCACCAGCACCCCTCCGATCGCCGCCACGTCGAACACGTCGACGGGATCCGCGGCCGCGATCTTCCCACTCCCGCATCGTGCGACGATGCGCGCAACGATCGCGATCGATCGTGCGGACCGGCTGGCGGGAATCTCCGAGATGCCTGTTGCCGACGCAGTCGCCCGCGGCTGGGACACACACCTCGAGGGGGGAATCACCGTCGCCACGGGCGATCCCGAGCTCGACGGCGCCCTCGACGGGGCTCGCGGACAGCTTCTCGTCGCGGTCGGAGACGGCCATCCCGGGCCGCGTCCCGGTTCATCACGGTTGATGTCGCCCCGAGGGCGGGCACTCGTGGGCCTGGCCCTTCTCGAGTCCGGATTCACCGACGGGGCCATAGCGCTCGCCGATGGACTCGGTCGCGATCTCCAAGACGACGATGCCGACGCCGAGACGGCCGCTACTGCATCGGTCTTGGTCGAGGCGATCCGCTCGCGAACCGCGACAATCGATCCCGACCCCGAGCTGCTGGCACGAGCCGTCGACCTGATCGACACGGCGCGCCGCCGGCCGTTCCGTCGACCCCGCGCCGTCAGGGGACTGGTCGCCGGCGTCGACGGCTGGTGGAACGACGACCGGTACGCGGCCGAGCACATGGTCTGGGCCTGCGCTGGTCTCGATGCGATCGCCGCATCGGTCGCGGCGATCGGACAACCCGACGCCGCCGCATCGGTCGCACAGATCGGCGACAAGTGTCGGGCGGCCATGTCGAGTCGAGCAGTCGCCACACCCGCCGATCCGGGATGGGCGCTCGAGTCGGTGCTCGGGTCGGGTGCGCGGGTCGGTCCGCGGATCGTGCACCCCTTGTTCGATGCAGGTCTCGCGCTCGCCGATGCCGCCATGCGACGTGACGCCGCGGTCGAGGTAGCGCTCGTCACCTTGACGAGGTCGAGATCGGTGACCGGATCCTGGCGTCACGGCGACGATGGCGCCGATGTCGTCGCCGCCGCGTTCGCCGTGCTGGGCATCCGACGTTTTCTCGTCGCCGGCAACGCGACGACGATGGCCATCGCCCCCGTGGTGCCGCCCTCGTGGATCGGGCGGAACTGGGAGCTCCACGAGCTGCCCACGCCCGCTGGGCACGTCTCGGTTGCCATTCGGTGGCACGGTGACCGCCCCGCGCTCCTCTGGGAGACCGAGGGCCCGATCGAGCTGACCGCGCCGGGCCTCGACGCCGAATGGCGCACTTCGGAACCGCGGGGCGAGGCCTTGTTGGCCCCGCATGCCCGCCCGCCGACCGGCCCCGACGCGTCGTTCGGTTGAGCGCGTCCGCCTTCACGCTCGCCCCGGGGGGAATTCCTGGGTCGATGGGCCCACCGGCACTGGGCGTATCTTCCCGGGTGCCTTGTGCAGTGGCGGCAGAGCGAGAACCATCGACGTACCACTTGCTCCCGGAGGCGGCGTCGCCGGGGGAGCGGGGCCGACACCCGCTGTCACGACGAGAAACAGGTACACGCGATGGGACTGCTGCACCGCCGACCGGACCCATCGGAGGACGGCACGGCCGAACCCACCCCCGACACATCCGAGCAATGGCTCGACGAGGCGCTCCAACGTTCCGATGAGGAAGCGCTCGTGGCGAGCGGCCGAATCGCCGTGCTCGACGACGTCACCGACGCATCACTTGCCGGGTTGACCGAGGAGGTCGGCGCGGAGCCCGTCGACGCTCCCGGCTCGCCTGATGGCGGCTCGTGCCACGACGACGGGCCCGGCGATGTCATGGTCGACGCCCCCACACACGACGGCGGCGCCGTGCTCCCGATGTTCGGCGATGTCGCCGCGGCTCCCGAGCGCCAGGCCCGGTCGGCCCCGGCCGAGGACCTGTCGGCCCCGGGAACGCTCACATCCCCGGTGGCCGCCTTCCTCGCCGCGTCGGTGCGTGGTCGCGTGAGCATCCTCGTGACCGGCGGATTCGGTTCGGGCAAGGCAGCGTTGTTGAACACGCTCTGTGCACACATTCCCGACACCGAACGCATCGTCACCATCGAGGACTCCCCCGAGCTCCAGCTCCACCAACGCCAGGTGATCCGTCTCGACAGTCGTCGGACCGAGGTCGACGACGGGGCGTCGATCCCGAGCGGCGAGCTGATCCAGCACGCGATGGCGATGCGACCCGACCGGCTCGTCCTCGGCGAATGGCCCGCCCTCGAGACGCTCGACCTCCTGGAGGCGATGACCGCCGGCCTCGACGGCTCGCTGTCGACGCTGAACGCCAACAATCCGCGTGACGCATTGCGGCGGATCGAGGTCATGACGTTCAAGGGCAAGCACGATCTTCCTGCCGACCTGGTCCGCGAGCTGGCGAGCGCCGCCATCGACCTCGTCGTGCACACGGCCCGTCTACGCGACGGTTCGCGCCGGATCACGACCCTCACCGAAGTCGTCGGCGTCCGCGATGGTGTCGTCGGGTTGAACGACCTCCTCACGTTCGACTTCGCGAGCGGCGTCGATGAGCGCCGTCGGCTCACCGGGTCGCTCGAGCCGACGGGTGTGCGGCCGGCGTTCATGGACCGACTCGAGGATCGAGGGATCACCGTCCCCGCCGAGCTCTTCGTCCGTGATGTCACCGAGGCATGGAACCCGGGACACCGGCGCCGAGCCGTCGGCGGGTGATCACGGTGCCTGGCGCGATCCGGTGACCATCCAGCGGTAGGGTCGCGGCCGACGTGGCCACCGCACCAGTCCTCCGGAAGTCCCTGAAGGCCAAGGCGCCCTCGCTCGAGGTCGAACGTCGGCTCTGGGCGGCCGGCGCCGATGTCGTCGCCGGTATCGACGAGGTGGGCCGCGGCTCGTGGGCCGGACCGCTCACCCTCGTCGCGGCGGTCGTGCCGCCCGATCGGCGCGTCTACAAGGTGCGCGACTCGAAGATGCTCACCGAAGCGGAACGCGAATCCCTCTTCGATCGGGTCGCCGGGTGGTGCACGACCTGGGCAGTCGGCCATGCGAGCCCGAGGGAGTGCGATCGGCTCGGGATGTCGGAGGCGCAACGCCTCGCTGCCCGACGGGCGCTCGATGGTCTCGGCCTGCCGGTCGACCAGGTCATCGTCGACGGGAAGTGGGATTTCGTCGGCGGCGGCAACACGACGATGGTGGTGAAGGGCGACGCCAAGTGTCTGTCGATCGCGGCGGCATCGATCCTGGCCAAGGTCACCCGCGACCGTATGATGCGCGAGGCGGCCGAACATCACCCCGGTTACGACTTCGAGTTCAACAAGGGGTACCCCTGCCCGCGGCATCGCGCCGCGCTGCGGGGCCTCGGTCCATCGGCCATCCACAGGCGGAGCTGGGTGTTCATGGATTCGTTGCCCTGGACCGGAACGCCGAGGGTCGTTCCGGCAACAGCCCAGGGGTCGTTGTTCTGAGTCGGCAGCCTCCCGCGTGCGCCGGTCCGGCTGGTCGTTCTCCCGTGCGACGGCGTTAGCGTCTGGTGATGAGCTCGGTTCGCAACCGTTTCGTGTGGCCACTCGTCGTCTGGACCCTGGTGGTGTGGGTCCCTCGCATCCGCAACGTCTGGTCCGACGACGATCTGTCCACGGCGGGACAGGTCGGGCGCACGCTCCTGGCCACGAGCTTCGTCGTGTCGGCACTCGTCGTGGCCCGCGTGTCGTGGCACGCGAGGAGTCGAGCGTTCACGTCCCGTGAACGAGGCGCGGTGCTCGGGCTCGCCGCCTG
>JAOTZB010000074.1 GCA_029861625.1 Acidimicrobiia bacterium | reverse complement strand
GCGTCCGAGCTGTTCGACGCAGGTGTGTGCGCGGCCATTCTCCCCGACCTGCCCCTCGAGGAGGTCGGGCCGTGGGCGTCGGTCGCCGACGATGTCGGTGTCGAGACCGTGATGTTGGCGGCACCGACCGCTCCCGATGACCGGCTCCCGAGGGTGTGCGACCGTGCGCGTGGTTTCGTGTATGCCGTCGGCTTGCTCGGGGTCACCGGCGTCCGTGACGAGCTGGCGGCCAGCGCCATCGACATCGCATCCCGCGTGAAGGCCGTCACCGACAAGCCGGTTCTGGTCGGTGTCGGCGTCGGGACGCCCGAACAGGCGGCAGCAGTGTGCGAGGTCGCCGACGGCGTGGTCGTGGGCTCGGCCGTCGTCCAGCGGCTGCTCGACGGGGACGGCCCCGAGGGAGTCGGCACGTTCGTCTCGTCGATCCGCGACGCGCTCGACGCCGGCTGAACGATGTCGGCCCGGAGGAATGGTCGCCGACGCTCCGGGGTTCGTGTGCGGTGAGCGACTTCCTCATCGACCTGGCTCTCCCGAAGACCGACCGGGTCGTCGCGATCCAGTGGATCGTCATGACCATCGTCTGGACGATCGCCATCGTTGCAGTGCGGGGCCAGGACCGCGACATCCGACATTTCGTGCTCGGACTGATGATGCTCAATCTCGGCTGGTTCGCCGTGCGCACCGTTCACTGACCCATCGAGGCATGAGATGATCGACTACGACCTGGTGGTGATCGGCGGCGGCGCCGGCGGCCTCAGCGCCGCTCGGACAGCACGACGGGAAGGGGTGCGCGTCGCCCTCGTGAACGACGGCCCGCTCGGCGGCGACTGCACGTTCACCGGATGCGTGCCGTCCAAGACGCTCATCGAGTCGGCCGCCGCGGGTCACAGCTTCGACTCGGCTCTCGCCACCGTCGCAGCCGTCGTCGAGCGGATCGCCGGGACCGAGAACGCCGACGTGCTCCGAGGTGAGGGGATCGACGTCATCGAGGGCCGGGCCCGCTTCACCTCGCCGAAACGGATCGATGTCGACGGCACGCCGGTTGGCAGCCCCAAGTTCGTGATCGCGACCGGATCGCGTCCAGCGCTGCCGCCCATTCCCGGACTCGCCGAGATCGGCGCCCTCACGAACGAGACGATCTTCGAACCCCGGTCGAGGCCCGGATCACTCGGTGTCCTCGGTGCCGGCCCGATCGGGTGTGAGCTGGCGCAGGCCTTCGCCAGGCTCGGCGTGGCCGTCACAGTGTTCGAGATGGCCGATCGGGTGCTGCTGCGCGAGGAACCCGAAGCGTCGGAGATCATTGCCACGGCGCTGCGGTCCGACGCCGTCGACCTTCGGCTCGGTCGGCCGGTCGTTGGGGTGCGACCCGCGGCCACCGGGTCGACGGTGGAAATCGAGGGCGGCACGACGGTCGATGTCGACGAGGTGCTCGTTGCCGTCGGCCGCGTGCCGGTCACCGAGAGCCTCGCACTCGAGATCCCGGGTGTCGAGCTCACGGCGCGCGGACACATCGAGACCGACCACCGGCTGGCGACGTCTGCTGACCACATCTGGGCGGTCGGCGATGTCACGGAGAACCTGCCGTTCACTCACGCGGCCGACGAGATGGGTCGGCTCGCGGCGTGGAACGCGGTCAAGCGCTTCTCGAGGGCCTCGTTCAATCCCGCCTGGATTCCGTGGGCGACGTTCACGCAGCCCGAGGTCGCCAGGGTCGGCGTCCTCGAGGCCGAGGCACCGGCTGGTGCCAGGGTGGCATTCCTGCCGATGTCGGAGAACGACCGTGCGATCACCGCGGCTGCCACCGACGGCTTCGTCAAGTTGATCGTCGGTCCCCGTCGCATGTTGCGCAATCTGGGCGGTGGGCAGGTCATCGGTGCGACCATCGTCGGGCCACGGGCCGGCGAGATGATCCACGAGCCAACCCTCGCGATGCGCACCAAGATGTTCGCCGGCCGCCTCGCCCAGACCGTCCACGCCTATCCGAGCTGGTCCATCGGGATCCAGAAGGCCGCGGGCCAGCTCTTCTTCGAGATCGAAGGCCGCGAGGCCCGACCCGTGAGGCGCCCCTAACCTCGCCCGCGGAAGCGGTCGATGCGGCGGCGATCCCGTTTGGTCGGCCTGCCCTCGCCCCTCGACCGCTCACCGAACGCAATGCCCCTCGCGCTCGTCGGGGGCTCGACCGGCGGGCTGTGGTCGATGTAGGCCGCCTGCGCGATCGGCGCACCAACGCGCTTCTCGAGCAGTGTCACGACCTCGACGACGACCGTGCGATCGCGGCGGGACACGGTGACGGTGTCGCCCGGTCGGACCCGTCGAGCGGCCTTGGCCGGATCGGTGCCGATTCGGACCGCTCCGGCATCGCACGCCTTCGCCGCCGAGGTCCGGGTCTTGAAGAGCCTCACCGCCCACAGCCATTTGTCGACACGAACCCCCGTGGTCACCGGTCCAGCATGGCAGCTGGAATCCTTCGCCGGTTCGGCGGGTTCTCTGGCCGCGTCAACCGGTGACGTCGGAGGTGGTGCGAGATGGGTTCGAAATCAGTCGATGTGGTGACGATCGGGATGGGGATCGGCGGCGAAGGCGTGGCCGGCACCTTGGCCGAGCGTGGCCTCGACGTGGTCGGGATCGACTCCGGTCTCGTCGGCGGCGAGTGCCCCTACTGGGGCTGCATCCCGTCGAAGATGATGATCCGGGCCGCAGACCTGCTGGCCGAAGCCCGCCGGATCGACGGCGTGGCCGGGACGGCGACCGTCGAGCCCGACTGGGCGCCCGTGGCGAAGCGGATTCGCGAACAGGCCACCGACTCGTGGGACGACACGGTGGCCGTCGAGCGCTTCGAGGGCAAGGGCGGCACGTTCGTGCGCGGTCGAGCCCGCATCGAGGGCTCGGGCACCGTTTCGGTGAACGACGAGGTCTACGAAGCCGGCAAGGCCATCGTCATCGCAACCGGCACCGATCCTGCAGTGCCGCCGATACCGGGCCTCGATTCCGTCGAGTACTGGACCAACCGCGAGGCGATCGAGGCCGAGACGCTACCCGAGTCGCTGGTGGTGCTCGGAGCAGGCGCGATCGGATCGGAGCTGGCGCAGGCGCTCGCCCGATTCGGCGTGCAGGTCAGCATCGTCGAGGCCCTCGACCGGCTCGTCCCCCTCGACGAGCCCGAGGCGGGGGCGGTGCTCGCCGAGGTGTTCGCGGCCGAGGGCATCGCCGTGCACACCGGTGTCACCGCCGGCGCGGTCGCCCCGCACGACAAGGGTGTCGAGGTGATGCTCTCCGACGAGACCTCGCTCGTCGCCGAGCGGCTGCTCGTTGCGACCGGTCGGCGGACCGATCTCGCCGGCCTGGGGGTGGCCAACCTGGGACTCGACGACACGGCCCGTTTCGTAGAGGTCGACGAGCGCATGCGTGTCACCGACGGTGTCTGGGCAGTCGGTGACATCACCGGCAGCGGCCTGTTCACCCATGTCGCCGCCTATCAGGCATCCATCGCCGTTGCCGACATCCTCGGCGAGCCGACCGAGGGGGCCGACTACCGGGCCCTGCCTCGTGTGACGTTCACGGACCCCGAGATCGGCTCGGTCGGCATCGGCGAGAAGCAGGCTCGCGATGCCGGTGTCAACGTCGCCGTCGCGACCCAGCAGGTGCCGTGGTCGGCGCGGGGCTGGCTCCACGGTGTCGGAAACGAGGGCATCATCAAGCTGGTCGTCGACGCTGATCGTGACGTCCTGATCGGTGCCACCTCGGTCGGACCGGCCGGGGGAGAGGTGCTGGGACTGCTCACGCTCGCCGTCCACGCCGAGATTCCCGTACCGACCCTGCGGTCGATGATCTACGCCTACCCGACCTTCCACCGCGGCGTCGAGGACGCGCTCGGCCAGCTCTGAACGGGTTCAGTCGTCGGGGTGGACGCCGCGCGGCGTGACACCGGCAGCTTCGAGCTCGTTGCGGATGCGGCTGCGGGCTCGGTGCAGCCGGCTCATGATGGTGCCGACAGGAACGTCGAGCGTGTCGGCAGCCTCTTGGTACGACAGGCCGCCAAGGTCGACGAGCTCGACGACGCGGCGGAACTTGTCCGGCAGGCGGTTGTAGGCCGCCTCGACCGTCGCGTCGAAGGTGCTGTCGACCACGATGGCCTCGACATCACCGGCATCCGTGGAGGTATCGGCGACCCGTTCCATGGTGGCGTCGGGGTCACGCAACAGCTCGGGCCGTTTGCGCCGGACCCGGTTGATCTGCGCGTTGCGCATGATGGTGAGGAGCCAGGCCCTCGGGTGCCGCCCGTCGAATCGCTCGATGGCGCGATACGACCGCAACAACGTGTCCTGGACCAGGTCTTCGGCGTCGGCCGGCTTGCGCGTGATCGACAGTGCGACGCGGTACAACACGTCGAGCTCGGGCACGACATACTTCTCGAACGCCCTGTCTTGGTTGCTCGTCGATGTGGTCACCTGGATTGGATGTTATCTCTCCGCTCGTATCCCAGTGGCGCCGGGAATGCGCTTCGGACGAGGTGAGTTCCCAATATCGTGAGTCGCTACCGCCACTACCGAACCACCCGACAGCTCGACGCAATCGTCGACGGCGAGCTGCAGGCAAGGTTCGAAGGACTGGTGACCCGGCACCTGAGCGAATGCCCCGAGTGCACCCGCGAGGTCGCCGTGCGGCGTGCGATCAAGGACACGCTCAGTCGTTACGGCGCCGATCCCGAGGTGCTGGCGAGGATCGAGCGGTACTCCGGCGAGCTGCGCAACCGGGCCTGACCCGTCGCAGCGACCTCTACGCTGGCCCCATGGAGGCCCGCACGGTGTACGAGCTCGTCGGCGGCCGGCAATGGTTCGACGACCTCGTCGCCCGCTTCTACGACGGCGTTGCCGCCGACCCGGCCTTGCGGCCCATGTACCCCGACGACCTCAGCGACAGCAAGGCGCACCTCGCCGGATTCCTCGCCCAGTACTGGGGTGGGCCCACGACCTACAGCGACCAGAGGGGCCATCCGCGACTGCGCATGCGTCACGCGCCGTTCGCGATCGGGGCCGCCGAACGCGACGCCTGGCTCGGGCACATGCGCACCGCGATCCGGGCCGCCGAACCGGCTCCTGAGGTCGAATCGGTGATGCTCGAGTACTTCGCCAACGCCGCCGACCACATGGTGAATGTTGCACCTTGAGAGGCCCGATTGGCGGAAATGCTTGACTTTGTGGGTATTTTCGGGTCGCGTAACACGCATGTAATTTGCAGGGGGGCATCGTATGGACGTCCGGTCCGACGACACCGCTGCAGACTCAAGGAGGCCAAACCCATGAACAAGAGCGAGCTCGTCGCCGAAATCGCCGAACGGACGGGGCAGTCGAAGAGCGACGTCGACGCTTCGCTCGGCGCACTCTGTGACGTGATGGAGGACGTCGTTGCCAAGGGCGGTGGCAAGATCAGTGTGTCCGGCTACTTCAGTGTCGAACGCACGAATCGCGCTGCTCGCATGGGGCGCAACCCCCAGACGGGCGCGACGATCCACATCGCAGCGAGCAAGGGCATCAAGATGAGTGCCGGCGCGAAGCTGAAGAACGCCGCAAAGAACGCCTGATCCAACGGGTTTTCCTGCACGGGGGTCGTCCCAACGGACGGCCCCCGTGGCGCGTCGGGACTAGGGTCCGGCCATGGCAGACGCAATGCTCGCGATCGGCACACGGGCGCCGGCGTTCACGCTCCTCGACCAACGAGGCGAGAAGGTCAGGCTTAGCTCGTTCAAGGGTCGCAGGGTCCTGATCTTCTTCTATCCGAAGGCGCTCACCGGCGGCTGTACCACCCAGGCGTGCGGTCTGCGTGACGTGGCCGACCGGATCGGTGACACCGTGATCCTCGGCATCAGCCCCGACGAGCCGCCAGCCCAGGCCCGGTTCGACGACAAGTACTCACTCGGCTTCCCGCTGCTTTCCGATCCCGACCATGCCGTCGCCGACAAGTACGGCACATGGGGCCCGAAGAAGTTGTATGGCCGCGAATACGAAGGAATCATCCGGTCATCGTTTCTCGTGGGGGCCACGGGCCGGCTCGAGCATGTGTGGTACAAGATCAGCCCCAAGGCCACACCCGAGAATCTCCTGGGGGCGCTTCAGGGTGGTGTGGGGCGATGAGCGACCATCCGGCACCGGTCGACGTGCTTCCGCATCGCGCCCCGTTCCTGTTCCTCGACGGCGTCAGCCTCGTCGAGCCTGGTATCGCGGCCGAGGGTTGGTGGCAGCTCACCGGCGACGAGTACTTCTTCGCCGGTCACTTCCCGGGCCGACCGACGCTGCCAGGTGTGTTGATGTGCGAGGCGATCGCCCAGCTCGGCGCCTATGTCGTGTTGCTCGACGAGGCCATGGCGGGAAAGCTCGCCCTGTTCGGCGGCCTCGACAAAGCGCGGTTTCGTCGCCAGGTCGTTCCAGGCGAACGGCTAGACCTGCGAATCGATGTCGGCCGGCTCTCGGCTCGGGCCGGACGGGCCACCGGTCGAGCATCGGTCGACGGCGAGAAGGCCTGTGAGGCCGAGCTCATGTTCGTGCTCGTCGACGCCTGACGACCGGTTCCCGCCGGGGAGCCGCGGGACTACTCGGGTGGAGGACCGACGACGATGGTGCCGTTGTGGCCGCCGAAGCCGAACGAGTTCGACAATGTGGGCCCCGGCTCCCATTCGAGTGGTTGACCGACCACGAGGTTGATCGGTGGCATGTCGGGGTCGGGGGTCTCATACCCGTCGGTCGGGGGGATCAGACGTTTCTCCATGGTCAACAACACCGCGGCGGCCTCGAGAGCGCCGGCGGCGCCGAGCGCGTGGCCGGTGACGCCCTTCGTCGACGTCAGGAGCGGGCCGGGCGTGCCGAAGACCTTCGCGACCGCCTCGGCCTCGGCGGCGTCGTTGAGCGGTGTCGAGGTGCCGTGTGCGTTGATGTGCACGATATCGGCGGCAGAGAGGCCGGCATCGTCGAGGGCGACCTCGATGCATCGGATCGCACCCGATCCGCCCGGGGCCGGAGCGGTGATGTGATGCGCATCGGCGGTGTTCGCCGATCCGAGGATCTCGCCGAGGATCGTGGCGCCACGTTCTCGTGCCATCTCGAGCTCCTCGAGCACGAACACGGCGGCACCCTCGGACTGGACGAAGCCGTCGCGGTTCGCGTCGAAGGGGCGTGAGACGCCGCTCTTCGAGGTCGCGGTCATGTTGATGAAACCTTGCGTGCCGACCGGCGTGTTCGCGGCCTCGGCGCCGCCGGTGATCACTGCGTCGGCTCGGCCCCAGCGAATGGCGTCGGTGGCATTGCCGATGGCATGGGTGCTGGACGCACAGGCCGTGACGGTGGTCTCGCAGGGCCCTTGGAATCCGTACTTCATCGAGACGGCTGCCGCGCCCGCATTGGCCATCATCATCGGCACGAGGAAGGGGGAGACCCGTCGGGGTCCCTTGGTCTGGAAGACGTGGATCTGGTCTTCGAGCGTGCTCAGGCCACCGATACCCGTGCCCATGAGCACGCCGATACGCGCCGGGTCGGCCGTGAGCTCGCCCGCTTGGAGCAACGCCTCGGCCGCGGACGCGAGCGCGAAATGGGTGACACGATCGGCGCGCCGCGCTTCCTTCGGGCTGTCGAAGTGCTGCGCAGGGTCGAAATCGGCGACGATTCGTTCACCGGTGGGCTGCGGCGCGAGGAGCCCGGCGAAGAACTGCTCGCGGCCGATGCCGCACGGGCCGACGACACCGAGGCCGGTGACGGCGACTCGGCGTCGGCTCATGGCAGCTTGTCGCTGATGAGGGCGAAGGCCTGACCGATGGTCTCGATCCCCTCCAGCTCCTCTTCTTCGACGCTGACGTCGAACTCCTCCTCGAGCGCCATCACCAGTTCGACGAGATCGAGACTGTCGGCGTCGAGGTCGTCGGCGAAGTTCGCCTCCTTGGTGACCTGTGCGTCTTCGACGCTGAGCACCTCGACGGCGCACTTCTGGAATCGCTGGAACAGCTCTTCGCTCATGTATTGATCCTCAATTCGGGTGGGGTGGAAGCGGTGGGGTGTCAGCCTGCCATGCCGAGGCCGCCGTCGACGGGGATCACCGCTCCGGTGATGTATCCCGCCTCGTCGGAGGCCAAGAACCGCACGGTGGCAGCGATGTCGTCGGGCGAGCCGAGCCGCCCGAGCGGGACGGCATCGACAATGGAGGCGACCTGGTCGTCGTTCAAGGCGTCGAGCATATCGGTGGCTACGGGGCCGGGTGCTACAACGTTGACGGTGATGCCTCGCGACGCAAACTCCTTCGCGAACGACCGAGCGAGCCCGACGAGACCGGCTTTCGACGCGGCGTAGTTGGCCTGACCGGCCTGGCCGCCGGTACCGACGACCGATGAGATGAAGACGATTCGCCCGAAGCGGGCTCGCATCATGGTCTTCACCGCACGTTTGGCCACGCGGAAGCCGCCGGTGAGGTTCGTATCGACGACTGCGCTGAAGTCGTCGTCGTTCATGCGCAGGACGAGACCGTCGCGGGTGATGCCGGCGTTCGAAACGAGGATGTCGACTGGATCGAGCTCGGCCTCGATGGTGGAGAACGCCTGATCGACCTGGGCCGAGTCGGTGACGTCGCAGGGAACGGCGAGCACGCCGAGGGCGGCGAGCTCGGCCGGCGGCTCGGATCGGACCGTGACGGCGACTCTGTGGCCGGCTTCGGCCAGCTGCCTTGCGCATGCCAGGCCGATGCCGCGCGATCCGCCGGTGACGAGGGCAACGCGTGCCATCAACCCCACCGCAGCACGGCGCTCGCCGATGTCATCCCGCCACCGAAGCCGACCAACAGCACCGTCATGCCGGGTTCGATGCGCTTGGACCGGAGTCCGTCGTCGAGGGCGAGCGGAATCGACGCCGAGGAGGTGTTGCCGGTGTAGTGCAGGACCGTGACCGCCCTGTCGGGCGGTGCGCCGAGCCGCTTGCACGCCGCGTCGATGATGCGGATGTTCGCCTGGTGCGGAACGATGACATCGATGTCGTCGATCGTGAGCCCGGCCTTCGCGAGGCTCGTCTCGGCAGAGTTCGCCATGGCGAGAACTGCATGGCGAAACACCTGGCGACCGTCCATCTCGATGGGGCCGCCCACATCACATCTGAGGATGTGCGCGAGCGATCCCTGCGAGCCGACGTGCCAGCCGAGCAGCGAGTCGGGCCCGTCGGTCTCGGTGACCACGGCGGCCCCGGCGCCGTCGCCGAACAGGATGGCCGTGCCCCGGTCCGACCAGTCGGTGATGCTGCTCAACGTCTCGGAACCGACGACCAACACGGTGCCCGCGCCCTGGGAGATGAACCCGTGGGCGGCGACGAGGCCGTAGACGAATCCCGAGCACGCCGCGTTCAGGTCGAACGCGCCCGCGCCCGGGATGCCGAGCTCGTTCTGGACGACACACGCTGCTGCCGGGATCAGTTCATCGGGCGAGCAGGTGCAGAAGATGACGAGATCGACCTCGTCGGGTGCCGTACCGGAGGCGTCGAGCGCCTTTCGGGCTGCTTCGACGCCGAGCCCGACCGTCGTGCCGCCAACCCTGCGTTCCTTGATGCCGGTGCGTTCGGTGACCCAATCGTCGGTCGTGTCGAGCGTCTTGGCCAAGTCGTGATTCGTGACGATGTTGTCGGGCAGGGCCGTGCCGATTCCCGTGATCTGTGCACCTGGCATCGCCTACTCCTTCGGCCTGGAGCTCTCGGACTGGCCGACGAGTCGCAGCCAGGCAACCGGCTGGCTCGTGGTGACCCGTTCGTCGTTCACCGCGAGGTACCCCATGACCTCGCCGGCGAACGGCGACCGGACCTCGTTCGCTCCCACCGTTCCGAGCAGGTGCCCGGCTTCGATGACGGTGCCGATGAGCGAGTCGTCGACCGGCGTGAAGACCCCGGCGCACGGTGTGACCACGAGGCGTTCCGTCGCGAACAGTGCTTCGCCGTCGAGATGGGCCGGGCCACCGACAGGCGGCGCCGCCAGCGCCTCGAGCAGCGCATCGACGTCGGCGGGCGTGTTGACCTTCAAGGTGCGACTTCCCTTCAACGTGCGCTTCGCCATGCTCGTGAGCACCGAGCCCGGGCCGAGCTCGACGAATGTCGTGAAGCCCGCGTCCTCCATGGAGTGCAGGCTCTGCCGCCACTTGACCGGGCAGCACAGCTGGGAGTTCAAGAGCCCCTCCCAGTGGGTGACCACATCGTGGGCCATGCCGTCGACGTTGGCGAACACGGGTTGTTCGGGCTGGACGAGCTCGACCTGGTCGAGCGCCTTGCGGAGGCGATCCTGGGCCGGCGCCATGAACGGTGTGTGGAACGCACCACCGACCGGGAGGCCCATGGTTCGCTTGGCGCCGAGGTCCTTGGCGATGGTCGAGGCCTCGTCGATTGCGTCGGGTGCACCGGCGATGACGACCTGTCCGGGGGCGTTGTAGTTGGCGACCCAGACTTCGTCGGCCACGCGCATGCAGGCGCTCTCGACCTTGTCGTCGTCGAGCCCGAGCACCGCGGCCATCGTGCCCGAACGTTCGTCGGCGGCTGCTTGCATCGCGTCGCCTCGTTCACCGACGAGCCGGACCGCATCCTCGAACTGGAGCACGCCTGCGGCGGTGAGTGCGGAGTACTCACCGAGGCTGTGACCGGCGAATCCGGCGCCCTCGGCGCCGACCCGGCTGACGGCGTCGAGCGCCACCATGCTCAGCGCATAGGTGGCGAGCTGGGAGTTGCCGGTTTCGCGGAGCTCGTCGGCGTCGGCGGTCAACAAGAGGGCGGAGATGTCACGGCCGGCTGCGTCGCTGGCCTCGTCGATGACCTCCCACGAGGGGTGGTCGGTCCACGGCTCACCCATGCCCGGCTTCTGGGACCCCTGGCCCGGGAACGTGAAGGCGATCATCATGTGGTGCGGGAGCTCCTGGTCGTACGACAGGTCGGCGGTGCGCGGTGCAGAGTATGACTGTCGCAGAGGCGACAGGGTTTCATCCCGCTCGCAGAGAAACGTTGAGCGTTCCCCCGTCGCACAGCCTAGCGGCGCCCGTACTTCGCGTCGTTGTGCCGGAACATCCGGTCGCGGATCAGGGCGACGACGCCGGCCACCGCGGCGAGTCGGATGAGGCGACGGAGAAGTCGTCTGAGGCGCACGTCCAGAAGGGTACGCTTCGCGAACGTTGCTCGCCCGGGTGGCGGAATTGGCAGACGCAGGGGACTCAAAATCCCCCGATCTTCGGATCATGTGGGTTCAAGTCCCACCCCGGGCACAGCCTTTGACCTGGACGAACGCCGTCGCTGCCCAATTCGGCACGGTGGCCGCTTTCGCCGAGTGGTCACAGAATGGTCACAGACGGTCACCGGCAACGAGCGCGGCGACCGCGTTCGCGGCCTCTCGTTGTTGCCCTGGGAGGCTGTGCCCGTAACAGTCGATTGTGAACGCCACGCTGGCATGGCCGAGCCGATCGGCGACCACACGGACGTTTACGCCGGCCGCTAGGAGCGCTGTGGCGTGACTGTGGCGGAGGTCGTGCAGGCGGATTCTCTCGAGGATCTTGAGGCCTTCGGTTCGGAAGATCTCGTCGAAGGAGTCGACGAACTGGCTGCCACGATCTCGGACCAACGCCAGCGCATCGACGAACCGGTCTGGATGGCGGAGGAATAGGTTGCGGGCTGCTTGGGTGGTCCAGGGTCCGGTTGGTGGTGATGCCGGCGAAGAAGACTTCGCGGCCCAAACCCGGGTAGAGAGCGCTAGCTGTCGGTGGCGAAGAGTGGGGCGGGGGTTTCGAGGAGGCGCTTGATCCGCTGGATGAACGTGGCGGCGTCCCAGCCGTCCACCATGCGGTGGTCGAAACTGGATGACAGGTTCATTACCTGCCGAGGCTGGAAGGCGCCGTCGCTCCACACCGGTCGGGTCTCCATTTTGTTGACACCGACGATCACAACCTCGGGCGGATTGATGATCGGTGTGGTTATCAATCCACCCATTGCCCCCAGCGAAGTGATGGTGATGGTGGAACCGGACAGTTCGTCACGGGTCGCCGATCCGTCGCGGGCTCCGGCTGTCACGCGGCCGATCTCGGTGGCGAGTGCCCAAACGCCGAGCCCTTCGCAGTCACGCACCACGGGGACGCGCAGACCGGCGTCGGTCTGGGTGGCAACGCCGATGTGAACGCTGTCGAAGGTGGTGAGTATCTCGGCGGCGTGGTCGTAATGCGCGTTGAGGCCCGGCTGGTCGGCAAGCGCCACGACTATCGCCCGAGCCAGGAACGGCAGAATGGTGAGCCGAACCCCGCCTTCGTCGGACTCGGCGTTCAGTTCGGCTCGTAGCCGCTCGAGTTCGGTCATGTCCACGTCGTCCACGTAGGTGATGTGGGGAATTTCACGCCATGCGGCAGACAACCGCTGGGCGATCTGGCGACGAACGCCTCGCACCGGCGTGGCGAGGCCCCCGGCCGAGGCTGGGGTAAGCGGTGAAGCGGGACGGGGGAGGGATGCGGCGTTGTCATCGCGAAGTACTCGGTCCAAATCTTCATGCAGTACGCGGCCATCGGGTCCGCTGGCTCTGATCGTGTTGAGATCGAGTCCCAGGTTGGCGGCCCGGGCCCGTACTGCCGGAGCCGCGGTTGCACGGCCACCATTGGGCTGGGGCGAGCGGGCCGGCGTCGACACCACCGGAGCCTCGTGCTCGGGGCCGGGTTGATCGACTGTGGCTGTCGGCTCGGGCTGATTGGCTTCGGTCGGGATCTGGTCTGTCTCGATGCCGATGAAGTCACTGCCGACCGCCAGGACATCGCCGGGTTCACCATGCAGGGCAACCACCTCACCGGCGACAGGTGCCGATACTTCGACGTTCGCCTTGTCGGTCAACACCTCAGCGATCACGGTGTCGGGAGTCACTTGGTCGCCGATGCCTACCAGCCACTCGACTAGTTCGGCTTCGGCCACTCCCTCGCCGACGTCAGGGAGTTTCATGACATGGCGGCTCACGGCTTCAGCAGTTTCCGCATGGCCCGACCCACCCGCTCTGGCCCAGGGAAGTATGACCACTCGTGGGCATGGGGGTACTGCGTGTC
>JAOTZB010000073.1 GCA_029861625.1 Acidimicrobiia bacterium | reverse complement strand
GGGGTCGGCGTCGGGAGCGCTGAACAGGTCGAGACCTCGCCAGGCCACCGGGCCGGTGGCATCGCCCTCGCGGAAGAGGACGAAGACGCGTTGTGCGTCGGCGTCGGTCGTGATCTCGAACTGGGCGACCGCCTCGGTCTCACCGACACGCCCGATGACCTGGAAGAAGCCTGGTGGATCGTCGGTGCCGGTGTCGACTGCCGGGTACAGCTCGCCGCCGATGTCGGTGAAGAGGCGCTGGACGGATGTGCCCCCGTCGAGACCGTCCTGGAACTGCCCCCCTGCAACGAGCAGCCGCTCTTCGCCGTCGCTGGTCGCCGCAACCCGTTGCAGTGTGGCCGGGAACGAGCCGTCGTCGGGTTGGATGCGACCCTCGTTCGCGCTCGAGTCGAGGGTGGGTTGTAGATAGAACGGCTCGAAGCCGGGGATGTCCTGGGATGTGAGCGAGGTGAGCAGGAGTCCGCCCGCGGGGCTCGAGGCGGTGGGAATCACCCCGTTGACCAACGGCTGTACGGCCCGGTACTGCGCAATCACTGTGTTGCCGTCGACTTCGTAGTAGTCACCCACCTCGGTCGAGACGAGGTTCAGATTGCCGGGACCGGGGAGACCAGCGGTCACATCGAGTTGGATGTCGACCGGAGTGATCCCGGTCGCGGTGTCGGGCGACCCGAAGGCGACCGGCGACGATTCACCTGCGGCCGGTGCGGCAGCAGCCGCGGGCGCCGTGCCCGTTCCCCCGACCTCGTACATCGGGAGGCCGTAGTAGGTGAGCGACTGGAGGACCTTCTCGTCGTATGGATTCAATACGAGGGTCGTCGCCAGGTACTCCTGCTTGGCCTCTCGCAACGCGGTGCCCACCGACTCCGGCCCCTGCGGGTCGTCGTTGATCAGGGCCGCGACGTTGGCTGCGAAGATCTGGGTGAGTCGTTCGGAGAACGCGACGATGTCGGTGTCGCCGAACCCATAGGTGGTGTGGGCGACCCACAGGTTGTTGCCGGCAGCGTAGGTCTGCGCCCAGTCGGGTGAGGTGAAGCCGAGCTGGACGTCGGAGACCGACAGACCGCCGTGGCAGCCCATGCTGAAGATCACGGCTTCGGTCGGCAGGCTGCCGGTGACATCAGCGGTGCTGACCAGGTCGCCGCTGTCGAACAGGGTGCCGTCGGCTGCCGCAGGGAGAAGGGTCTCGAAGTCGTAGTGGGCATTCGGCGAGATGATGCCGAAGTCCTGGCTGGCGAGGAGACCGAGGAACTGGTCGCGGTCCCAGTTGTCGGCGTCGGTGAGATCGGTGACGGTCGCAGCCGCCGCCAGCTCCTGGGTCACGGCGAGGGCTCCGTCGTCGAGGAAGCCGTAGCCGGTGACACCGGCACTGACACCACCGGGGAGCGTCGATGGATCGAGCTGGCCGTCGTACTGCGCGAAGTGCGTCAACTGGTTCAGGATCTCCGGCCCGGTCTCGACGAGCCTTCCGATGTTCACCTCGGGCACGAACAGCTCGTGGTCGCCATCCTGGATCGAGATGCCGGCCGTCGTCGCATACGGGTCGTCGGTGAGCAACATCCCGGCGCCGAGCGCAGCAGCGACCTCGTTGTTCTCGCCGTTACCCGTCACTTCCAGCGCGAATGTGGACTCGTTGGCGAACTCGGTGAGGTCGGGCACTGCCGCCATCGGGATGACGCCGTCGCCACCGATGATCACGATGTTCTCGACCGTGGGGTGAGCTGCGACGATGCCGTCGATGACCTGCCCGATCTCGCTCACCACCGCGTTTCGCGCGTCGGGATCGCAGCGGTTGGCGAGCCAGCCACCGTCACCGGGAGCTGCATTGGAATACCGATCTGCCACCGACTGGTAGTCGTCGACCGGCACGAGAACTGGGACCACCCCGTTGACTCCGGCGGTGGCATCGACGGCCGCGATGATGTCGCTGATGTCACCGACTTCGCCGGTGAGCCACTGGGTGTTGGTCACATAGAGCGTGTTCACGTTCGGAGGGATCGTCGGTTGGGCGATCGCGCTGGGCGGAAGGGCATTGGGGAAGGTCCGTTCGGCGCCGCACTCGGGCAGGGGAGCGGCGTCGCCGATGCGGATCCGCAGTCCGTAGGGCGCTGGATCGAGATCCTCGAGGTACGACGTCACGGCGACGTGATACGTCTGGCCGCCGACGAGCGGGCCGGTACTGACCTCCTCGTCCTCGTTGGAGCGCCGAGTCGACACGTCGCGGACGGAGAACTCCCCGAGGCCGCGATCCTCGGGCACGTTCAGTTGCACGTCGTCGGTCAGATCGGTCGGGAAGACATCGTCGGTCGGGTCGAGGTCGAAGCCGATGTCGCCGACGCTGTCGAGCGAACGGGTGGGCTGGTTGCGCAGTGGGTCCTGCACCGGGGCATACACGGTGAGGTCGTAGTCGACGCCCATCGGGATGTTGCTCAACAAGATGCGGCCACTGGCCCCGTCGAGACCGGCCGGCACGGTGAACTCGTACAGGTCGACATCGTCGGAGCGCGATATGTGGGCCAGTTGGAGCTCGCCCGAAGTGAGGACGGGAATGGGCGCGCCGATCCCGTCGTCCTCGAAAGCCTCGATGACGTTGACGGTGGCGGTGTCGGCGTCGGGGGTGGCGACCTCGGTGCCGGCGGTGGCGACGACCTGGCCGACGGTGACGAACTCGACGCCGGTCGTGAGACCGGCGCGGGCGGGTACGACGAGCTCGTGGGCGCCGGGTCCGACGGCCGGAATCGAGAACTGGAGCCGACCGAGGTCGCCGTCGAGCGGCTCGATGGGTGCACCGTCGAACGTCGCCAGCGGATCACCCGTGCCTCGCGCCGCCGCGAACCCGGCGGGCAGGGTGAGCGTCACGTCGAGATCTGCGGGACTGCCGATGATCGTCACGCTGGCGACATAGTCGAACGTCGGCTGACGATCGGCGAGGTCGGGGATGTTCTGGAGCAGCGCTCCGTCGAGGTCGAATGACTCCCATGCCGGATTGTCCGGCGCGACGAAGCCGAGAAGGAGGTCGCCGAAGCTGAGTCCCTCGATGAGGTCGGCAGGCAGGTCGGCGATCGAGCCGATGTCGCCGATCAGTGCGGGGTCGAGCACATCACCGAGGGTGAACGAGTTCGTCGCGTCGGAGGAGCAGTAGCCCGCCGGATCGCTGCAGTCGACGATGCCGGCGAGGTAGTCGACGCCGTCGGCGATGCTGCGCAGGGCGATGCTGCGAAGTGCGATCGACCGCAAGGCGGTGTTCTCGACCTTGATGCTCCTCAGCGGGATGCTACGGAGCGCGATCGACCGCAACGCAGTGGACGCGAGGCTCGACAGCGGGATGTCGAAGACAGGCACGGAGTCGACATCGCCACCGGCCAGCTGGACCGACAGCAGGTCGAGCTGGCCGAGATCGGCCGATGCGATCTGGCCCGGCCCGTTGCCGCACAACGGTCCGAGGAGGCTGCACCAGGCGTCGATGCGGGTCTGATCGTCGGGTCCGTCCTGGAGCACGCCGTTCTCGTCGGGGATCGGAATCGAGCGCAGGGCCGCGTCGGCGAGCAGGATCGACCGGAGCGCGATGCTCCGCAAGGCCGTGCTCTCGAGGTTGATGTCCTCGAGCGTCAGATCGTCGGGGAGGCCGATACCCGCCGTGTCGAGGTCCTCGAGGGTCACCGACTGGAGCGGCAGGCCGTCGAACGCCGTGCCGGCGAGGAACGCATCCCATCCTCCCTGGGCGAGCAGGGGGATGTCGGACAACAGGATGCTGCGCAGCGCGATCGATCGAAGCGCCGCGCTGTCGATCACGATGCTGCGAAGTGCGATGGAGCGCAGGGCGATGGATCGCAGCGGAATGCTGCGGAGAGCGATGCTCCGCAGAGCGGTGGCCTCGGGGTCG
This sequence comes from Acidimicrobiia bacterium, assembly GCA_029861625.1. GTDB lineage: Bacteria > Actinomycetota > Acidimicrobiia > Acidimicrobiales > JAHEJN01 > JAOTZB01. The sequence continues at coordinate 9,197 of JAOTZB010000073.1, read as the reverse complement.
ATGGACCGGAGCGCGAGGTCTTCGATCTCGATGCTGCGGAGCGCGATGCTCCGCAGGGCAGTCGACGCCGGACCGTCGGGTACCTGGTCCTCGCTACGCGCGATCAGGTCGCCGAGAATCCGCTCGGTCGGAACACCGACCACACCGATCTCGACCTCGGGATCGGGTGTCAGGGGGTCGTCGACCGACGCGTACGCGGCGGTGTCGACGTCGAGGGCGAACGTGGCGTCGAGCGGTGCCTCCTCGTAGGCGCCCAGGTCGCATCCGGGCCCGGTGGGCCGGAGGATGCCGCGCTGGTCGGTCGCCAGCGTGCATGCGGCCGCGTCGATTGCGTCGAGCGCCGGGCTCGTGTCGAGGAGTGCGACCGTCTCGGTCGGCCCGCCGTTCGCGGCAAGTGGTCCGGCGATCGGGTCGGCCTCGATGATCGGGTCGACGGGATTGCAGCCCTGCGCGACGCTGACGAGGTTGAGTCCGACGAGATCGGGCGTTCCCGAGCAGTCGCGGTTCTCGGACCCGCCGCTCTTGAGATTGCCGGCGATGATCGAGTAGCTGATCTCGAGGCTGCCACCGTTGCGGTCGACACCGCCGCTCGAGCTGCTTCCTGCGGAGTTCTGCATGATGGTCGCATGGGTGATGGTCGTCGTGCCCGGACTCGAGACACCACCACCCTGATCGGCGACATTGCCGACGATCGTGACGTTGTCGAGCGTGGAGACGCCTGCGTTGCGAAGACCGCCACCCTTGCGGGTCGCAGTGTTGACGGCGACCGTGCTCGCCTCGATCGAGAGGGTTCCCCGGTTGTCGATTCCGCCGCCGTCGCGAGCAATGTTCCCCGTGACGGTCGAGTCGACGAGTGTCAGTGACCTGTTGTTGTTGATGCGGATGCCACCGCCGTTGGCGTTCCCGGCGTTGCCACCCGTCAGGACGACGCCGCCGATGATCACGTCGTCGGCGTCGATGTCGACGACGCGGCTGGCGCCGCCGGCGTCGATGGTCGAGGCGGCCGGTCCCGGCGGAGCGGCCGCTCCTTGGATTGTCGTGGCCGCGGAGATGCTCAGCTCACCCTCGGTCAGGACGAAGGTGCCCGAAGGGACCAGCACGGTGGATCCGGGCGCAGCACCGGACTCCTCGAGTGCGGCGCGCACCGAACAGACGCCGCTTTCGGTCGCACAGATGCCGTCGCCGACAATTGCATCGTGCGCGTCGGCGACGGTGTCGACGACGAACGTGGAGGCCACAGCACGAGCTGTCGCCGCTCCTGCGGTGCCCGCGAGGACACCTGCGATCACGGACATCGTCAAAACAGCGGCAAGGCTCGCCCGGTTCTCCATGATTCCCCCCACTGATGGAACCTCGGAGGACACTACGCCTGATCGCGTCGCTGTGCAGCCTGGCGTGGGCCGAAACCGCCCGTATTGCCCGCTCCGACCTCGAGAAACGTGTGCAGTTCGAGGTCGCGCTTGCGCTGGTCATGGGGTTGCGTCGCCGGATCAGACCACAATCTGTGGGTTTCCGCGCCGTTTGGGGCACACTGGAGATCTTGAGTACGGACGTGTTGCCAGTCGCTGGTTCCCGCCCCGCTCGGGAATGGACCCCGGCCACACCGGCACGGGGTCGGAAATGAAGTGCGAGCGGTCATCCGGACCTCCTCGCAGAAAAGGAAAGAGCAGCAATGGCAACCGTCGGTACCGTGAAGTTTTTCAACTCGGAGAAGGGCTACGGCTTCATCTCGCGAGAGGGGGGTGATGACGTGTTCGTCCATTACTCCAACATCCAAGGTGAGGGCTACAAGTCCCTCGATGAGGGTCAGCGCGTCGAGTTCGATGTCGCTCCCGGTCGCAAGGGCGAGGAAGCGCAGAACGTCCGCGTCGTCTGACCATCCCGATCGAGATCACGGAACCGCTGGCTTCGGCCGGCGGTTTCGTCGTTTTCGGGCCTGTCGCCCGTTCGATCACAACGTCGTCGAAGCCGATCGATAGAACTCGACCACGAAGCACGCCGGACCGGTGATGACGATGTGGTGCGGGCGTCGGGGTGGAATCGGCTGAGAGCTGCCCTCCGGCAAAGAACGCCGTGAGCCGGGGTCGTCCTCGAACACGAAGTCGATCGATCCCGACGTCACGACGAGGTTGCCCCAGACGCCAGCGGCGACCTGATGGGCACGCAGGAGAGCCTTCGGCACGGTGTTCTCGTCGAATTCGCGTGTGGTCCGGGTCAGCTCCATGCCGTCGGGGAGCATCGGCTCGGGAATGCGGGGGTCCAAGGATCGCCTCTCCGTGCGACTCGGGATCGGTCGTCCAGCGGACTTCCTCGTCCAAATCTAGGTCGTGGGTGGGAGAGTGCTCGGTCGTCGATAGGAAGCGTGTGTGAACGACCACCGACGCACCGGTCGACAGCTCCAACAGCTCACCATCGGTTGGAACATCGCGGAGGTGTTCGTCACCGTCGGCCTGGGCATTGCCGCCGGTTCGCTGGCACTCGTCGCCTTCGGCCTCGATTCGCTCATCGAGGTCTTCGCGTCGGTGGTCGTCCTCTGGCACATGGCGCCGGCCGATCATGAGCAGAGAACGCGTGACGATCGGGCTCGCCGGCTCGTGGCCGTTGCGTTTGCGCTGTTGGCCGGCTACCTGATGATCGCCAGCGTGCGTGCCCTGTGGACGCAGGCCGAGCCCGACTCGTCGCCCATCGGGATCGCCTACCTGGCCGTGACCGCCGTGGTCATGTTCGCGCTGGCCCGGGCGAAGAACCGAGTCGGTCGCCAGCTCGGGAGCGAGCCGTTCGTCGCGGAGGCCAGACTGACGTTTCTCGATGGCTGCCTTGCGACAGCGATCCTCGTCGCGCTCACGCTCAACACGGCGTTCGGTTGGTGGTGGGCCGATCCGCTCGCTGCCATCGTGGTCGGCGTCGTTGCGGCCAGAGAAGCGCTGGAGCTGTCCGAGCTCCGGTGAGACCTCGACCGGCGGGCGACAACGTGCTTCGGGAAGCAGGCCGGCCGGAAGCAGCCGGGCCACCATCGGGTTCATGCAGCATGAAAGCGACGAACCACGTGGAGGATGACCTCTTCGTGGTTCGTCAACGTTCGGCGTTGGTCCGGCTGTCGGTCAGCATGTTCCTCGCCATGACCACGTGGTTCTCGGCCAGCGCGGTGCTGCCACAGCTCCGAGCGCGGTGGGATCTCTCCACCGGCACCGGGTCCTGGCTGACGATCGCCGTACAGCTCGGCTTCGTGGTGGGAGCGGTCGTCCTCGCCGCGACGAACATCTCCGATCTCGTTGCACCGAGAATGCTCGTGCTCATCGGTGCGACCGGAGCCGCGGTCGCGAACCTCGGCCTCCTCGTGGCGCCCGGAGCGACAGTGGCCATATTGTTCCGCGGGCTGACGGGAGCGTTTCTCGCCGCGGTGTACCCGCCCGCCATGAAGGCGGTCGCGACGTGGTTCCGAGAGCGCCGGGGCCTGGCGCTCGGTGTCATGGTCGGCGCGTTGACCCTGGGATCGGCCGCTCCGCATCTGGTGAACACGGCGGGAGGCATGCCATGGGAAGGTGTCGTGCTCGCCACATCGGTGGCCACTGCCGCGGGTGGACTCCTGGCCTGGTTCTGGGCCGGAGACGGGCCGTATCCGTTCCCGCAGGTCGCGTTCGATCCCCGCCGGGCTCGCGAGGCGATGGCGAATCGGGGCGTCCGACTGGCGACGCTCGGCTATTTCGGCCACATGTGGGAGCTCTACGCGATGTGGGCCTGGATCGGCGTGTTCTTCGCCGAGCGCTTCGAGTCGGCTCGCGTCGGATCGTTGCTCGCGTTCGTAGTGATCGGTGTGGGCGCCGCCGGGTCGATCGTCGCAGGTCTGCTCGGGGACCGGTGGGGACGAGCTCCCATCACGATTCTGGCGCTTGTCGCCTCCGGTTCGATGGCACTCGTCATCGGCTTCTCCGGCCCGGCGGTACTGGTCGTCGCATTCGGTGTGATCTGGGGGTTCTGGGTGGTTGCGGACTCCGCCCAGTTCTCGACAGCCGTCACCGAACATGCCGACCCGGCCCTGGTCGGAACCGCGCTGACCGTCCAGCTCGCATCCGGCTTCGTCCTGACCGTTGCGACGATCTGGCTGGTCCCGGTGATCGAGGAGGCCGCCGGATGGGGTTGGGCCTTCGCCGCGCTCGCCCCGGGTCCTGTCCTCGGCGTGCTGGCGATGCAACGGCTCGGTCGCCTCGAGCGGGTGCCGATCCACGTCGCGAGCTGAACGGTTCGGCGTGATGCGGACGGGGAGCGACTATGGCAAGCTCCAGGACAGCCAGCGGCGGCGTGCGACCGCGTCATCGATCGAGGAGTGAGCATGACCGATTTCTTCACCTCTGTGCCCGAACGCATCGGCTTCGAAGGGCCGGAGTCGGACAATGCGCTGGCATTCCGCTGGTACGACGCCGATCGAGTCGTTGCCGGGAGGCGGATGGAGGATCATCTGCGGTTCGCAGTGTGTTACTGGCACAGCTTCAACTGGGACGGCCTCGACATCTTCGGAGGCGGGACGCTCGACCGGCCGTGGCTGGGTGGCAGCGACGACGAGCTCGGCGCTGCCAAGGCGAAGATGGCCGCTGCCTTCGAGTTCCTCGACAAGCTCGGTGCGCCCTTCTGGTGTTTCCACGACCGCGACATCGCGCCGGAAGGATCGTCGTTCAAGGAGTCGGCCGCGCTGCTCGACGAGATGATCGACGAGGCGGCAGGGCACATGGAGCGGACCGGGACGAGGCTGTTGTGGGGCACCGCGAACATGTTCTCGAATCCCAGGTTCCAGGCGGGCGCGGCCACGAATCCCGATCCGGAGCTGTTCGCCTACGCTGCCGGTCAGGTGCGTCACTGCCTGGACGCAACCCATCGGCTGGGTGGCGAGAACTACGTGTTGTGGGGCGGTCGCGAGGGTTACGAGACCCTGCTGAACACGGATATGGGGCGTGAGCTCGATCAGCTCGGCCGATTTCTCACCCTGGTGGTCGAATACAAGCACGAGATCGGCTTCGAGGGCCTGATCCTCATCGAGCCGAAACCGTTCGAGCCCACCAAGCACCAGTACGACTTCGACGTCGCGGCGGTGCACGCGTTCTTGCAGCGGTACGACCTGGTGGGTGAGGTGCACACCAACATCGAGGTCAACCACGCGACGCTGTCGGGACACGACTTCGCCCATGAGGTGGCGGCTGCCTTCGCAGCCGGCATCTTCGGCAGCATCGACGCGAACGCCGGCGACGATCGCCTGGGGTGGGACGTCGATCGGTTCCCGGTCTCGGTCGAGCAGATGTCGCTCGGGATGTACGAGATCCTCCGGGGCGGCGGGCTCGGCTCCGGCGGATTGAACTTCGACGCCAAGCTCCGCCGCCAGTCGATTGCCCGGGACGACCTGTTCCATGCCCACATCGGTGGCATGGACACGATGGCGCGTGCCTTGTTGGTCGCAGCCGAGCTCCTGGATGACGGCGCGATCGAGAACGCCCGGTCCAAGCGTTATGCGGGCTGGGATCAAGCCCTCGGCCAACGTATCCTCGGTGGCGAGGAGACGCTCGCGTCGCTGCACGATCGGGCCATGAACGGAGACGAGCCGGTACGGTCCTCCGGCCGCCAGGAAGCGCTCGAGAACATGGTGGCCCGGTACATCGAACGCGCTCGCTGATGCCCCTCGCGCTCGGGGTCGACTCGTCGACCCAGTCGACCAAGGTCGAGGCACGCGACATCGAGTCGGGCGCAGTGGTGGCACGTGGCACGGCCCCGCATCCTCCCACCGGCTCGCCCGTGTCCGAGCAGGACCCGAACGCCTGGTGGGATGCGCTCGCGGCAGCAGTGGGGCAGCTCGGCGCCCATCGCGCCGAAGTCGTCGCGCTGGCAGTTGCCGGTCAACAACACGGGCTGGTCCTCGTCGACGAGCACGGCGCAGTCGTGCGCCCCGCGAAGTTGTGGAACGACACGACATCTGCCCGTCACGCAACCGAGCTCGTCGACCGACTCGGCGCGCAATGTTGGGCGACCGGATGCGGCAGCGTGCCCGTCGCGAGCTTCACGATCACCAAGCTCGCCTGGCTGGCGGACAACGAGCCCGAGTCGCTGGCCCGGATCGAGAAGATCATGCTCCCGCACGACTACCTCACCTGGCGGCTCACCGGGCGACACGTCACCGACCGCGGCGACGCCTCGGGTACGGGCTGGTTCGACCCGGTCGGCAACGAATACCGAACCGACCTGTTGGCCGCGGTCGTCGACGATGCCGACCGCTGGCTCGAGCGGCTTCCGGAGGTTCTCGGGCCCGATGCCAGCGTCGGCGAGCTCTCTCCGGCCGCAGCAGCCGCCCTCGGCCTGCCGGGCGCCGTCGTAGTCGGCCCGGGCACGGGCGACAACATGGCAGGCGCCCTCGGTCTCGGACTCGGCGTCGGCGACATCGCGATGTCGCTCGGTACATCGGGGACGGTCTACAGCGTCTCGCAGACCCCGGCGTCGGACGTGACAGGTGCGGTCGCGGGATTCGCGGACGCATCGGGCGGTTACCTCCCCCTCGTCTGCACGCTGAACGCCACACGAGTCACCGACGCTGTCGCCGCCTGGATGGGCACCGACGCCGCGGGGCTGAGCGAGCTGGCAGCGGGCCCTCCGTCCGGTTTCAACGGTGTGACCCTCGTGCCCTACTTCGACGGCGAACGAACGCCGAACCTGCCCGACGCGACCGGCTCCCTCGTCGGGCTTCGCACGGCGACGACCAGAGAGGAGCTGGCCCGGGCCGCCCACGACGGCGTGTTGTGCGGCCTCTTCGCCGGTCTGGACGCGCTCGCCGAAGCCGGCATCGACACGAGCGGTCGTGTCCACCTCATCGGCGGCGGCGCCCGATCGAGCGCCTACCGGCAACGGTGCGCCGACCTGCGGCAGTCGCCGATCGTCGTACCGGCCAGTGACGAGGTCGTCGCAACCGGCGCCGCGCTCCAGGCTGCGTCGATCACGACGGCCGGCCCGGCAGCCGACCTCGCAGCCGCGTGGGATCTGGGCGCCGGCGAGACGATCGAGCCGCGCCTCGGTTCGGATGGCCCCGAGGTGCGGGCGGCATACGCCATGGTCACGTCGGGTTCGATGGTCTGAGCCGGACGATCTCGCTGGGGCACTACGGCTCGTCCGAGCCAGAGCACCAGTGACGGCGGTCCGAGGACCAATCCATCCCGGCCTCGGCCCCGAACCGTCCACATGATGACGGTGCGCGCGGAAGCAGTCGCTCCGACGACACCCCCCGGACGCGTGCGAACATGTCCGGCGTGAGCTCCGTTCGGCCGATCTCGGCCAGCAGACGTCGCCGCCGCGAGCAGCGAGACCGGGTGGCCGACGCAGCTGCGCCCCTCGGCCCGACGGCCGAAGTGGACACGTTGATGCTCGCCGCCGGGCGGGGCGACGAGGCAGCCTTCGCCGGCCTCTACGACCAACTGGCGCCCCTCGTCCACGGGATCGTCTTGCGAGCGGTCCGCGATCCGGCTCGCTCCGAGGAGGTGACTCAGGAAGTCTTCGTCGAAGTGTGGCGGCTGGCACCCCGATACGAGGCCGGTCGTGGGTCGGTGCGGTCTTGGGTCGCCACCATCGCCCACCGTCGTGCCGTCGACCGGGTTCGGTCGGAGCAGTCGGCCCGAGATCGCGATCAACGCGAGACCGATCGTCGTGACCTCACCGCCCCACCACCGGACGAGGCGGTCGAGAACGACCTCGACCGCCAACGGGTCCGGCGTGCGCTCGGATCGCTGACCGAGCTGCAGCGTCAGGCCGTCGAGCTGGCGTACTACGGCGGCCACGCCTACCGCGAGGTCGCCGTGTTGCTCGACGTGGCCGAGGGCACGGTGAAGACCCGAATACGAGACGGACTCATCCGGTTGCGAGACGAGCTCGGAGAAGGCCCATGACGGTCGACTTGCACCACCTCGCCGCTGCCTATGCCCTCGATGCCCTCGATGCCGACGAACGCGCCGACTTCGAGGCCCACTTCCCCGACTGCGAGATCTGCGGCACCGAGGTCATCGAGTACCGGGAGACTGCTGCTCGCCTCGCCGTCGACCCGGTCGAACCCCCGGGTCACCTGCGTGGCCGGGTCCTCACCGAGATCGCACGCACCCGTCAGTTGTCGCCCCGCGCCCCGGTCGTCGACATCGAGCCGCGGCGACGCCGAGTGGCGCCCACGGGCTTCTTGTACGGCGCGGTTGCCGCTGCGACCTTGCTCATCGTCGGCCTGATCGGATTCCAGCTCGGCTCCGCCTCCCCGTCGGACGACCAGCTCGTCGACCTGCTCGCGACGAGCGACATCGTCGTGGAGCCGCTTGCAGGCGACGGCGAGGCGGCTGTCTCCGTTGCCTGGTCGGCGGGCAGTGGCGAGGTCGCCGTCGTCGCGTCCGGCCTCGATCAGCTCGCCGGCGACCGCGTCTACGCGCTCTGGATGCTCGATGCGGGCGGGGCGACTCGCTCCGTGCTGTTCAGACCGGACGACGATGGCACGGTTCGAGAACTCGGTGAGCTACCCGGCCGCCCAACGGGGTGGGGAATCACGGTCGAGCCCGCCGGCGGTTCACCCCAGCCAACAGGTGAGATTCTCTTCGCAACTGCGGCATAGGCGGGGCTCATGCCCAGGCGTCGAGTGCCGCGCCGAGCGCCGCTCGGTACTCGCCGATGCGGCTGACCCTCAGATCCTCGTAGCCGCGGACCTGGTCGGGAAGCCCCAGGATGGTCAGCGAGGTACCGGTCGCTCAGGTCATAGGACTCGGTCGCGGTCATGTCGACCCCCTTTCCGTCGAGCCTGCGGCTTCCTCGTTGCTCCGATCGTGTCACAGTGCGGTGTCGGTCGTGCGGGCACTCGCGATCGGGTGTGGGCTCGGCCCGAGTGCAGAACGGGCTCGTCGTGTGGCCAGAGGAGGGTGTCAGCCGACGAGGTCGGAGACGTCGAACACGACGAGAATGATCAGCAGGATGATGACACCGACGTTGACCACGGTGATCGGCCACTTGTACCGGTGATCAACCGCCCGGAAACGGCGGATGCTGGCGACGTTGAAGAAGATCGCGACGGTACCGACGGCGAGCCCGATGACCGGGCCGACACCACCGGCGATCCCCAACAGCGGCAGGATCCACGGAAAGACCACGTAGGTGAGGACGCAGCGGATGCCCGAGATCACCACCGAGACGCTGAATGCGCTGGC
>JAOTZB010000377.1 GCA_029861625.1 Acidimicrobiia bacterium | reverse complement strand
GACGAGGACTTCGCCGCACGGTGGTCGATGAGGTCGTGGTGTTCCCGGTGCTGTTCGAGGATGCCCGGCCGTCGGTGCAGGTCGAGAACGGCACCACCGATCAGTCGCTCCATCCGGTGGCGGCCGACGCGGTCGAGGCCGGCGGCGGGCGGCTGGTCGTGATCAGCAACGCGCTGGTGTTCGGTGCCACCGAGACGGTGGTCGAGGTGCACAACCCGGACTTCGAGACGGTGGCCGAGGTCATCGCCGATGAGCTGGGAGGGGCCCGGGTCGAGGTGGTCGAGCTCGAGGAGATCGACGTCGATCTCAAGGTCGTGATCGGGTCGGATCTGGTGGGGGCCGAGTCGTGAGCGCGCTCGCCTGCCAGGCCGCACGCGCCGCCGACGACAAGTTGGCGCTCGATACCATCGTGATCGATGTGGGCGACGTGTTGGCCATCACCGATCACTTCGTCGTCACCTCGGGCAGCAATCCCCGCCAGGTGCGGGCCATCGTCGAGGCGGTGAAGGAGTCGATGCTCACCGGCGCCGACCGCAAGGCGCTGCGCACCGAGGGAACCGACAGCTACGAGTGGGTGCTGATCGACTTCGGTGACTTCATCGTGCACGTGTTCCACGACGAGGTGCGCGAGTTCTACGACCTGGAGCGGCTGTGGGGTGACCGGCCCCGGGTCGACTGGCAGTTCTGACCGGCCGGCTGGTGGTTCCCGGGCCGCGCCAGTCGGCAGCTGTCCCCGGTGAGGGCAGCTGCTTTGGTGGTATGCATCGTGGGTGCGGATGTCGCCGATCAGCCGTCGTTCGCTCTTGGCGGGAGGCACTGCGACCATGGCGATCGCGAGCCTCGGACTGGGGTGTTCGACCGGGTCGAGCACCAAGAGGCCCAACGTCTTGTACGTGAGTGTCGACGACCTGGGGACGACGCTCAACGTGTACGGCAACCCTCAGGTCATCACGCCGAACGTCGACCAGTTCGCCACTCGGTCGGTGGTGTTCGATCGCTGCTACTGCCAGGTGGCCATCTGCTCTGCGTCACGAACGAGCATTCTCACCGGTGTGCGGCCTGAGACGAGCGGCATCGTGGCGCTCGAACACGATTGGCAGACGGTGCTGCCCGCGCCCGGAACCGAACTGAGCGACGCCGCGGCGCGAGACATGACGGCTCGGTACTTCGCCGAGATGACCGATGTCGATCGAGCCTTCGGGGAGATCCTGTCGACGCTCGACGAGCTGGGACTGCGGGACGACACGATCGTGATCTTCTGGTCGGGCGACCACGGCTTCCACCTCGGCACCAACGACCGCTGGGGCAAGTGGTCGAACCTCGATGCGTCGACCAGGGTCCCGCTGTTGATGTCGGTTCCGGGTGTGTCGGCCGACGGAAGCCGGGCCCGAGGCCTGGTCGAGTGCGTGGACATGTACCCGACGCTGGTGGAGCTCTGCGGGCTCAGCGACGCGGTGCACGAGCTGGACGGATTGAGCTTCGCGCCAGTGCTCGAATCGCCCGACATCGACTGGAAGCACAGTGCGTTCAGCGTGTTCGGGGTCAATCGGATCAGCAACCGGTCGATCAAGACACCGCAGTACAACTACATCGAGCAGCGGCTGCCGTTCATGCCGCCGAACTTCTCCTTGTACGACCTCGTCGACGATCCGGACGAGACGACCAATCTGTACGAGACCGAACCTGAGATCGTCAGCGTCCTGGCCGACCGGCTCGAGCGAGGCTTTACCGAGGCGGTGCCGACGGGCCCGCCCATCGTCTTCGATTGACGACACCGATGACTGCCGGCGGCCCGGACCAATCGGCGGGGCCGCTCAATCGGCACGACGGACAGGTCGACAACAGCGGCATGGGCCAAGTCGGCAACCGCGCGGCGCTCGCCTTCGTCGCCTGCATGTCGTGCTCTTCACCCGTGTGCCGTGGCGCCTTCGCCATGGGAGGGCTACCTCGGGCTCGTCGCGTGCGCTGTTGCCTTCGTCTATTTCCTGGCCACCGGCGTGGTGCCTGCCCCGGTCGGGACCTGAGGCGGCGAGCGAGTTCGTCGGGCGAGACTGTCCGACCCCCTCGCTGGGTTGGTCGTATCGGTCGCTGGAGCCGTCATTCCGGTCCTCAGTCGAAAGCGCAGAGCATTCCGGGAGGTGTGGCGTGTTCGAGGACTGGATCGATGACCTGGGTGCCATGCCGGTTGCCGCTGATCGGCGAGGCGTGTGCGACGAGCTGGGAGACCTGACCCGGCTGCGGGCCGCCGTCGACGCGCGTGAGGGTCGATTGCTTGCGGTTGTCGATTCGCTCGATGACGACGGCAACCCTTCGGGTTGCTTCGAGTTTCGGCTTCGCCGAAACATCGCTCTGCGCCGCCGGGCGTCGGCGGTGGCCCGGTCGATCACCAAGTGCTCCCAGCGCGAAGCCGCCGGCAACCCTCCGGGTTGCTTCGAGTTCCGGCTTCGCCGGAACATCGTTCGTTCGGGCCCGTCGGGCCGAGACGCTCACCCAGCTGCCGTCGGCCTCCGATGCGTTGGCCCAGGGGTCGTTGTCGGTCGAGCACATCGACACCCTGGGTCGGGCCGTGGAAGAGACGTCGGCCGAGGCGGTCGAGGCATCGGGTCTTGTGTCGAGCGCGGGACGGGTGCCGGCCGATCTGCATGCCCGCAAGGTCCGTGAGTGGAGCCGGCAACAGCGCCGAGACGACGACATCGCGGCACAGCACCGGCGCCGCCGTGCCGCTCGGCGTCTGGCCATCTTCGAGAACGACGACGGCATGACCGTCGTGCACGGCGAGCTCGACCCGGTGGCGGGCAAGCAGCTCGCCCAGGCCATCGCCGACGAGACCGATCGGCTGTTCCGGCTCGACGGTGGCCGGGGACAGGCCGACAAGGTCCGGACCAGCGAGCAACGCCGCGCCGATGCACTGTGCGCGCTGGTCGGCGGTGACGGTCGGTCCACCACTGGCAGCGACAGAGGGCCGGTCCGCAACCAGATGATCGTGCTGTTCACGGCCTCCGACGGCCAGGCGACCGACGGGCACTTGCCCGACGGGTCACCGCTGCCAGCCGATGTCATGGCACGTCTGGCGTGTGGGTCGGACCTGTTCGCCCTGGCGCTGTCGGCCGGCGGTGACCCGCTGTGGGCCGGCCGGCGAACCCGCCTGGCCACCGACGCCCAATGGCGAGCGTTGATCGCTCGCGACGGTGGCTGTGTCGCCTGCGACGCGGACCTGTCACGATGCGAGGCCCATCATGTGGTGGCCTGGCAGCCTCCCGGCGCTGGACCGACCGACATCGACAACCTCGTGCTGTTGTGCCGTCATCACCATCACCTCGTCCACGACGACGGCTGGAAGCTCATCGGTGACGGAACCGGCGGCTGGTTGCTCCAGCCACCCTGACGGCTGATCTCGGCGACGTTGTGAGCGCTGCGAGCAACTCGGAGCAACTCGAAGCAACCCGCAGGGTTGCCGAGTTGCCGTGGAGTTGTGAGCGCTGCGAGCAACTCGGAGCAACTCGAAGCAACCCGCAGGGTTGCCGA
>JAOTZB010000072.1 GCA_029861625.1 Acidimicrobiia bacterium | reverse complement strand
CTCCGTCCACGCAGGCGCCGTGGCCGACGACGGTGCAGTCATCGCGTTCCCCGGCGAGTCGGGGCGGGGCAAGAGCACGCTGGTCGCGGCGTGCGTCGGCGCCGGCCTCGACTACGTGTCCGACGAAGCCCTTCTCGTCGACCACGAGACCGCAACCGTCGTGCCCTATCCGAAGCCGATCCAGCTCGACGCCCGGAGCCTGCAGCTGTTGGGTCGCGCCGAACTCGCCGACAACCGGGACGACGACGAGGATGATGTGTTCGTGTCGGCACAATCGATCGGGGGCGCCGCCGCCACGACCGACCCGCCGTTGCGCCTTCGCCACGTCGTCGTCCCCACTGTCGACGCGGCCACCGGCACACCCGAGCTCCGACCCCTGTCCCGTTCGCACATCCTCGTGGCACTGCTGCGAGCCTCGTTCAACCACCATCTGGCCCCCGAGCAGGCATTCGACCTCGTCCACCGACTCGCCGATGGCGCCAGGGCGTGGAAGCTGCGGATCGGCGATCCGAACGAGGCGGCCGAGCTTATCGCAACCCAACTGGCCCGCCCCGGTCCGGCTGCGGGCAGCGCCCCATAACCTGCTGGAGTGCTCACTGCATCGGGCCTCGGGAAAGCGCATGGCGACCGCGTGCTGTTCAGCGACGTCACATTCCGGCTCGCGCCGGGACGCCGGGTCGCGCTCGTCGGAGGGAACGGCACCGGCAAGACGACCCTCCTCGAGATCCTGCTGGGAATCCAGGATGCCGATGCCGGCCAGGTCCACATCCCGAAGGGGCGACGGCTCGGCTACCTGCCGCAGGACCTCTCGGCGGCATCGGACGGACTCGTGCTCGACGAGGTGATCTCCGGGGCGACCCACATCACCGAGCTCAAGGACGAGCTCGAACGCCTCGAACACGATCTGGCGACGGCGACGGGCCCCGATCACGATCGCGCCATCACGGCGTACGGCGATGCTCAGGCCCACTTCGAGCAGCTCGGTGGTTACGCGATCGAGTCCGAGGCCCACCGGGTGCTCGCCGGGCTGGGATTCGCACCCGACGACGCCAGCCGGAGAGTCAAGGAGCTCTCGGGCGGTTGGCGCATGCGGGTGGCGCTGGCCCGGCTCTTGCTCGCGGCTCCCGATGTGTTGCTCCTCGACGAGCCGACCAACCACCTCGACATCGACAGCGTGAGCTGGCTCGAGAACCATCTGCGGAGCTACCCGGGGGCCGTGTTCTTCGTGAGCCACGACCGCGACTTCATCGACGCGATCGCGGAACGGGTGATCGAGCTGGCCGGCGGGACCGCAACCGAGTACGTGGGTGGCTTCGCCGAGTTCGTCGTCGCCCGTGAGGAACGCATCGCGCAGCTCGAAGCCGCCGCCGCGGCACGATCCCGGGAAGTCGCCAGGGTCGAGAGATTCATCGATCGATTCCGCTACAAGGCGTCGAAGGCCCGCCAGGTCCAGAGCCGGATCAAGACGCTCGAGAAGCTCGATGCCATCGAGGTCCCCAAGAAGGCGGAGCTCGTCCGCCGGTTCTCGTTCCCCGAGCCGCGTCGGTCGTCTCGCACGGTCGTCGAGATGGAGAACGTGTCTGCCGGCTACGACGACGAGCTCGTCGTGGCCGATGTGAACCTCGTCGTCGAGCGGGGCCAGAAGATCGCGCTCGTCGGGCCGAACGGCGCCGGTAAGACAACCCTGTTGAGGGTGTTGCTGGGCGAGCTCGCACCGTTCGGCGGCACGGTCACGGTCGGCAACAACGTCGACGTGTCGGTGTTCGCGCAACATCAGGCCGAGGTGCTCGTACCCCAGCGCACCGTGCTCCAGGAGTTCCAGTCCGGCATCGAGGAACCGGGGAAGCGGAACCTCCGCACCATCCTCGGCTCGTTCGGGTTCAGCGGCGACGCCGCGGACCAGCGGGTCGCCGAGCTGTCGGGCGGCGAGCAGACCCGCCTGTCGATCGCCAAGGCGCTGGTCGACCCGGTGAACCTCCTGGTGCTGGACGAGCCGACGAACCATCTCGATCTGCCGAGCTGCGACGTCCTCGAAGATGCCCTCATCGCCTACCCGGGCACCGTCTTGTTGGTCACCCACGACCGTCACTTGATCCGGTCGGTCGCCGACGCGTTGCTCGACGTCCGTGACGGCCGGGCCCGCTGGTACGACGGCGTCCCCGATGAGGTCCTCACCCCGGCGAACGACACCACGAGCCGACGTCCCGCCGGCTCGAAACCGACGGCGAGCGTGACGGCGAACGCCACCCCGAGAACCACCTCCAAGTCGGCGAACAAGGCAGAGCGCCGCCGGGCGAGCGCGCACGAACGCACGCAGAAGAGCGACAGCACCAAGTCGCTCCGCAAGGCGGTCGCGACCGCGGAACGGGCCTGGGAGAAGGCCGAGGCCACGGTCGCCGAGCTCCAGCAGCAGCTGGCCGACCCCTCGATCTACGACGAACCCGAGAAGGTGCTCGACATCGCCCGACGGCACGAGGCGGCCAAGGAGCTCGCCGCGACGAGGATGGCCGAGTGGGAAGCCGCCAGCGAGGCCCTCGACGGCAGGTCCTGACCCCGACGACGGCTAGAGGGGCGGCAGGCCGCCGAAGTCGAGGTCGAAGGGCAGATCGTCGCCGTTGTCGTCGTCGTTCTGTTGTTCGATGACGACGTCGGTCTTGTCGGGCTCGAGAATCTCGCCCAAGGCCAGCATCGCGGCGCCCAAGACGGTGGTCGAGCCGCCCTTCTTCGGCGTGGCGACGGCGGGATCGGCACCGGGCGGGGCCGGCACGTCGGCGGCCGGCGGCGTGTCCCACACGAAGTTACGTTCATCGTCGTCTGCCACCCCACCAGGGTGCCACGAACAAATCCGTTGGCGGCATCGCAGCCCGAGCGTCGTGGTGGCGGCGTACGATCGCGGCAATGTCGACAGCCCAGCCGCCCCGCCGCAACCTCAGCCGACGCTCGTTCCTCTCGGCAACGGTTGCCACCGCCGTCACCGCGGCCTGCACGAGCAGCGGCGACACCAGTGCGACACCGTCGACCGGTGCGACTCCGACGCCGACGACGGCGCCCGTGCCGACGCCCACTCCCGCACCCGTGCCCGCGCCGGCGATCGAGCTGCCCGGCGACCCCTTCACCCTCGGCGTTGCCTCCGGAGACCCGCTCCCCGACTCGGTCATCGTGTGGACCCGCCTGGCTCCTGACCCGCTCGCCGGTGGCGGGATGCCCGACGACGACGTCGAGGTGGCATGGGACATCGCCGGCGACCCCGAGTTCACCGACATCGTCGGCACCGGGACCGCGCCGGCCACCGCGGCGCTCGGGCATGCGCTGCACCTCGACGCCACTGGCCTCGAACCCGCGACTGAGTACTGGTACCGCTTCCGGATCGGTGAGTTCGTGAGCCCGACCGGCCGGACCCGAACGCTGCCGGCGACCGACGCCTCGCCCGACGACCTGCGGTTCGCGTTCGTGTCGTGCCAGGACTACCAGGCCGGCTTCTACGCTGCCTACCGCCACATGCTCGACGACGATCTCCACTTCGTCGTGCACCTCGGTGACTACATCTACGAGGACGGTCCCGGCGAGTTCGCCGGAGACCTCCGCGAGGTCGACGCCCGCCTCCACCGCGACGGCGAGACCGTCACCCTCGACGACTACCGCAACCGCTACGCCCTCTACCGGACCGATCCTGATCTCGTCGCCGCACATCAGCGCTACCCGTTCGTCATCACCTGGGACGACCACGAGGTCGACAACGACTATGCCGACGACACCAGCGAGAACTTCGATCCCCCCACCGAGTTCCTCGAACGCCGCGCTGTCGCCTACCAGGCGTGGTACGAGCACATGCCGGTCCGCCTCGATGCGCCGACGGGCCCCGACTACGTCATCCACCGCGACTTCGCCTATGGCGACCTGGCCCACTTCTGGGTGCTGGACACCCGCCAGTATCGCGACGACCAGCCCGTGCCCGACGAACCGTTCGTCATCCCCGGCATCGAGGACAACGACCTGCCGATCGCGTTGCTCGAGGGCGTCGCGCTCGATCCGAGCCGCACGATCCTCGGTGCCGAGCAGAAGGCGTGGCTCCTCGAGGGCACGGCGACGGCCGACGCGACATGGACGGTCCTGGCCCAACAGGTGTTCATGTTCGGCGCCAACGCCCTGCCCGGCTCGACGCCGCCGCTCGTCATCACCGACACGTGGGACGGCTATTCGGTCGAACGGGCCGAGGTGCTCACGACGATGACGGCCAACGGCGTCGAGAACCTGGTGGTGATCACCGGCGACTTGCACACGGCGGCCGCTGCCGACCTCAAAGCCGATCCCTTCGATCCCGACTCACCGGTCGTCGGCGCCGAGTTCCTCGGCACATCGATCACCTCGGTGTTCCCCGAGGCCGTCGAGCCGCTGGCCCAGGCTGCACTGCTGGCCAACCCCCACATCAAGCACTTCGACTCGCGCAAGGGCTACTGCCGCTGCACCGTGAACCGCGAGCTGTGGCGCACCGACTACCAGGTCGTCTCCGACGTGCTCGACCCCGGCGCGGACAACGAGACCGCGGCAACATTCGTCGCGCGAAACGGCGTGCCCGGCGCCGAACCCGGATGACGGAACCTCCCCGACCGGCATCACTGCGCCATGCGACTTCGGGCATGGTGTGCAGCGTCGACCATCTGGCATCGGGAGCCGGTATCGGGGCCATGCGGGCCGGCGGATCCGCCGCCGACGCCGCCGTCGCGGCCAGCGCGGTGCTGGCGGTCACGACCCAGCACATGTGCGGCCTCGGCGGTGACCTGTTCGCACTCGTCCACGATCCGGCCACGAGCGCCACGGCCTGCCTGAATGCCAGCGGCCGGGCCGGATCCGGGGCCGACCCCGATCGGCTCCGGTCCGAGGGGCATGCATCCATGCCGTTCAAGGGGGACGTCCGCTCGGTCACCGTTCCGGGTTGTGTCGACGGATGGCTCGAGCTCCACGGCCGGTTCGGGCGGCTCCCGCTCGCCGATGTCCTGCTCCCCGCCATCCAGCTCGCGGCCGGAGGCTTCCCGGCCTCGCCCCTGCTCGCCGCGAGCGCCCCGCGCATCGCCGATGTCGACGGTGCTGACGAATTCCGGACGGACCCGCCGCTGCGGACCGGCGACCTCGTGCGTCGCCCCGGGGTCGCCCGGTCGCTGGCGGCGATCGTCGCCGATGGACGAACCGGCTTCTACGGCGGCGAGTTCGGGACCGGGCTCATCGAGCTCGGCGCCGGCGAGTTCACACCCGACGACCTCGCCACCTCGCAGGCGGACTGGGTCGCGCCGCTCAGCGCCGAGGTCTGGGGCCACACCGTCCACACGGTGCCACCCAGCTCGCAGGGGTATCTCTCGCTCGCCGGCGCCCTCATCGCGGTCGGGCTCGACCTGCCCGACGACGACGACGACCCGCGTTGGGCGCACCTGCTCATCGAGTCCGCCCGCCAGGCGGCATGGGACCGGCCCGGTGTCCTGCACGAGGGCGCGGACGGCAACGCCCTCGTCGAGCCCGGGCGTTTGGCCGCCCGCCGCCGAGCCATCGACACCGACGCGGCCGCAGAGCTTCCCGACACGTACCGGGGCGGCGGCACCATCTACCTCTGTGCCGTCGACGCCGACCGGATGGGTGTGTCGCTCATCCAGTCGAACGCCAGCGGTTTCGGCGCCCACTTGGTCGTTCCGGGCACCGGGATCCATCTCCACAACCGGGGAACGGGATTCTCCCTCCGCCCCGGCCACCCCGCCGAGTACGGACCGCGACGACGACCACCGCACACCTTGTCGCCCGCACTCGTCACGCACCCCGACGGTCGCCTTCGCTCCGTGCTCGGCACCATGGGGGGCGACGCGCAGCCCCAAGTGGTCCTCCAGCTCCTCACGAGGCTCCTACGCGATGGCGACGACGCCGGCCGATGCATCAGCGCGCCACGTTGGATTCTCACCAGCCCGCATGCCACCGGATTCGACACCTGGACGACGACCGACGGTCCGATCGTGTCAGTCGAGCCCCATGCCCCGACCGGCTGGGACGACGGCCTGCGACAGCGCGGCCACACCGTGCGACGAGCCGCCGACAACTACGGCCTCGCCCACCTCATCGAGGTCGTCGGTCCCGTGCTCGCCGGCGCCTCCGATCCCAGAGCCCGCACCGGCGCCGCCGCCGGATACTGAGGAGGGCGTCGGCGGCGCGAGCAGGTGGCGACTATCGATCCAGATGATCGACGATGTCCCGCGGCTCGTCGTAGCAGCCGAGCAGCTCGAGGTAGGACCGATCGGCGGCCAGGCGGCGCAACAGCGGGTAGACCGGCACTGTCTCGGTCCAGAACTTCGTCCCGAGGAACACCATCGGGCTCGGCGGGCCGAACGACTCGTAGTGGTTCTGGGCTGCGTCCTGGAAGACCTCCTGCACCGTGCCGGCCGACCCGGGCGCGAACACCACACCACCGGTTGCGATCGCGAGCAACCCATCCTCTCGGATGCTGTTGTCGAAGTACTTGGCAATGGCAGTCGCGAAGACATTCGGCGGCTCGTGGCCGTAGTGCCAGGTCGGGATCCCCAGGCTCACCGAGGCCCGTGGCGGCTGCGGGAACCGCTCGCACACCGCGAACGCAGTGTCCAGCCACGCGCCAGTCGGCTCGAAGCCGGGTGCCTCCGCCAACATCGAGAGCGCGTCGTCGAGCGCATCGTCGTCGTGACCCGCCAGCCATCCGCCCAGGTTCGTCGCCTCCATCGCCCCGGGGCCGCCCCCGCTGGCGACGAGGTGACCGCGGCGGGTGAGGTCGCGGCTCACCACGGCAACGTCACGGTAATGGCCGTCACCTCGCGCCAGTCCGTGGCCACCCATGATCGCGACCACCTGGGACCGACCGTAGGAGGCGAGCAGCTCGGCGAGCGCATCGTCGATCGCCGTGTCGTGGATCCGTTTCGCCAGCGCATCGACCAACGATGAGTCACGCCGCGACCAGCGGTAGACGCGTTGGTCGAACGTCTCGCTCCACCCATCGGGCGAGCCGGGGGTGTAGCCGGCGAACAGCTCATCCGGTGTGTACAGGTGGGTGCGATATGCCCGAAATGGCGTGTCCGTGAGCCGGGGATGAACGACGGCGCCACCGACGTGGAGCGCCTCGAGCCCGGCCGGTTCGATGTCGCAGCCCAACACGATGGCGCCTGCGACATCGACCTGACGCAGCACCAGGGTGCGGTCACGCAGGTCGAGCCCCTGGAGCACCGACCCGGCGAGCGATCCGGTGGCACCGACGTGGTCGTCGAAATCGTCGAGTCGATCGATCTCGCGTCGCACGAGAACAGTCTGACCGATGCATGGACCGGGGCACGACCTGGAATACAACCGTCGGTCGAATCGTTGAGCCGTTTGTCTCAAGTTTCGTTCTGAAGAGGCCGATGAGGAAAACCATGGCAACCCCGACAACCTCCCCCCGCTGGAAGCAGCGCCACGACAGCCTCAGTGCTCGGGCATCGCGGCTTCGCAGCGAATCAAAGCTCGCGGCCGATCCGCTGGCTCGGGCCTATCGCCGGCGTGCCGCCGAGCTCGAGCTCGAGGCATTTGCTATCGCAGTGCGCAGCGCCGCCCCTGGCGAGAAACCAACGGTTCTCGCCGCCTGATCTCCCCCTCCCTGAGACTGCAGCAGCCCGCCGAAAGGCGGGCTGATGCAGTTCTGCAGTTCAATCGGTCGTCGCGGTCGGTTGTCCTTCGCTGAGATCTCCGGTCGAGATCGCGCGGTCAGACGGCCGGGATCGCCACCAGGATGGCGCGTAGATCCTCGAGCGTCTCGAGCCACCAGGCGTTCGCAACGGTGGTGACACCGGGGATCTCTGTCAAGGCCCGGTCGATACGCGTGACGATGTCGTCTCGGGCGTCGGCCTGCAATCGCAGATCGAGGAGCCCGTCGAGCACACGCGAACGGCTGGAGAGCTCTCCGTCGACCGCGTCCAGGAGCAAGTCGATCTGGTGCTGTAGCAGTATCTCGCTCATGTCACCTCCTGGGCGCGTACAACGCCGGCCCTCACGTGTGCATTCCAGCTTGTCGTGCCGATCGCCACTTTGCCACGCGTCGTGGCAAAAATGGTGGTGGCCAGCCCGAACGCCGGGGCCGCCGCGCTCGAGTCCGGCAAGGAGAACCGTGCTACGAAGCAGCCATCAGGCGGCGGCGCTGATGTTGATCCTCGCCGCGTGTTCGACCTCCGGGGGCGCCGGGTCCGGCTGGGCTGCCGGGTCGGGCGCAACCGTACGCTTCAGCGACGCCACCGCCGAGGCCGGGCTCGACGTCGCCGACGCGTCGTCGCAGCCGGAGGGGAACGACACGGTCGAGATGTCCGCCACCCGGATGATCGGCGGAGCGACTGTCGGCGACTTCGACGACGACGGCGATCAGGATCTCTTCGTCATCGGCGGCCGGTCGAGCGACGACGCGCTGTACATCAACCAAGGCGACGGCACCTTCACGGACATGGCCCGCGAGGCTGGCGTCGCCGGCGACCGGCATCTCGGGTCGGGCGCCGCCGTCGGCGACTTCGACGGTGACGGCGACCTCGACCTGTACGTGACGAGCCTCGGCCCTCCTGACGGTCCCCGGCCCGGCTCCCACCGGCTGTTCCGCAACGACGGCGACCTCACGTTCACCGATGTCGCCGGCGAGGCCGGGGTCCAGCAGACCTCGGAGGCCGTGCCGGACGGCTTCGGCGCGGTCTTCGCGGACTACGACCTCGACGGCGATCTCGACCTGTTCGTCGCCGGCTGGGAGAAGGAGGCCGAGGCTGACCGCCTCTTCCGCAACGAGGGCGACGGCAGCTTCGCCGACGTCACCGCCGATGCCGGAATCATCGACGATGGGATCCGGGGCTTCTCGCCGTGCGTGCTCGACACCGACGGCGACCGCTATCCCGAGCTCCTGCTCGTCGCCGACTTCGGCACCAGCCGGTACTGGATCAACCGAGGCGACGGCACGTTCGCCGAGTCCACCGACGAATCCGGGGCGGGCAAGGAGTGGAGCGGGATGGGCACCGCCATGGGGGACTTCGACAACGACGGCCGCATCGACTGGTACGCGACTGCCATCTTCGACGACGAGAGCAGCGGCCGCGGCGACGGCAACAAGCTCTACCTGAACCGGGGCGACCACGTCTGGGAGGAGGTCGCAGCCGAGGCGGGCGTGGCCGACGGCGGATGGGGCTGGGGCGTTGTCGCCGTCGATCTCGACCACGACGGGCAGCTCGATCTCGTCGAGACCAACGGCTGGGACTTCCCGGCTTACACCAACGAGATGGCCAAGGTCTGGATCGCAGCGGGTGACGGGACCTTCGTCGAAGTCGCCGAGCAGAGCGGGCTCACCCACAGCCTCGCGGGGCTCGGGATGCTGAACGTCGACTTCGACGGCGACGGCGACCAGGACATCGCCATCACGGCCGCCGACGACGGTGTCCGGCTGTACCGCAACGACACCGCCGGCGCCGGTGCGTGGCTACGGGTCTTTCTCGACACGATGGCGTCTCCGAGCCTGCCCCCCGACGGCATCGGTGCCAAGGTCGTGGCGACGGTCGACGGAACGAGTTTCACGCGCTGGGTCGGTGGCTGCAGCAACTACCTCACGAACGGCGAGCTCTCGGCGCACTTCGGCCTCGGTGGGGCCGACAGGGTCGACGAGCTCCGGGTCGAATGGCCCGACGGTAGCGCCACGGTCCTGACCGATGTCGCCATCGACCAGACGCTGACGGTGACGCCGTAGGCGACTCGTCCAGCCGGGGCAGACGGCTCAGATCGTCCCGGTGGTGAGCTCCCAGCTCCGGTAGAGCTCGGCGTAACGGCCACCGGCACCGACCAGGGTGGCGTGGGTTCCCTGCTCGACCAGGCGGCCGCCGTCGAAGACGAGCACGAGCTCGGCCCGTTCCGCAGTCGACAACCGGTGGGCGATCGCAACGGTCGTGCGACCGACGGACAGCTGTTCCAGAGCGCTCGCCAGCACCTGCTCGGTCTCGGGGTCGACGGAGCTGGTGGCCTCGTCGAGAACGAGGAGCCCCGGATCGGCCAGCGCCGCTCGGGCCAACGCGACGAGCTGCCGTTCGCCGACCGACAGGCGTTCGCCTCGTTCGCCGACCTCCGTGTCGAGTCCGTCGGGGAGAGTCGCGACCCAGTCCCTGAGACCCAGCGAGTCGACCACTGCCTCGACCTCGGCATCGTCGGCTCCGGCGCGCCCGTAGCCGATGTTGCGGCGAACGGTCGTATCGAACAAGAAGCCGTCCTGGGGGACCATCCGCACCGCCGACCGCCTGGCATCGGCATCGACCGTTGACAGATCGACGCCTCCGAGCTCGACGACGCCTGAGACCGGGTCGGCGAGGCGGACCAGCAACCGGGCGAAGGTCGTCTTCCCGCTGCCGGTCTCGCCGACGATCGCAACATCGGCCGCGGCCGAGATGTGCACGTCGACGTCGTCGAGCACCGTGACGCCGTCGTCGTAGTCGAACGAGACATGACGGAGATCGATGGTGAGCGCGCCGGTCGGCAGGGCCGCTCCGTTGCTCGGCTCGGTGACCGCCGGCTCGCGATCGAGCAAGACCAGGACCTTGTGCCATCCGGCCAGCGCGGTCTGGGTCTGGTCGAGCACCTCGGTGAGGTCGGCGAGGGGGATCTGCAGGAGGCCGAGCAACAACAAGAACGCGACGATCTCGCCGGTGGACAGCCCCCACGATCCTCCCCACACGTACAGCGTGACCGTGACCGCCACGAGCGTGACCGCGTTGTAGATGTCGCTGATCGCGAACAAGACCGAGAAGTAGCGGGCCGCTTCCATCCGAGCGTGGTATTCGTTCTCGATCGCGACATCGAGCCGACCCTCCATGCGGTCGGCGACGCCGTAGCTCCGAACGGTCTCGGCCCCGCCGAGTGTCTCGCTCGTCAGCCCGAGCACCTCCCCGACACGCGTCCGAACCAAGTCATAGGCCCGCACCTGCCGGCGCTGGAGGAATCGCAGTACGGGGAGGACGACGAGGATCAGGACCAGCACCACGAGCGTGAGCTGCCACGAGTAGAACGCCATCACCACGAAGACCCCCACCATGAGGGTGAGGTCGATGATCCACGACAGTGCCCCCCAGTCGAGGAAACGTGCGATCGTGTCGACGTCGCTGGTGACCCGGGAGACGAGCTCGCCGCGTCGTTGTTCGTTGTGGTCGGCGAGGCTCAGGTCGTGCACCCGCCGGAAGCCCTGCACTCGCAGGTCGAAGAGCGCCTGCTCGGCGGCGCGGATCATACGGAGCTTGGCCACGAGCGCACTCGTCGTGACGACAAGGACGATGCCGAGGGTGACGCCGCTGGCCGTGTAGACGTAGCCCCGGTCGAACCCGTCGTCGAACCCTCGGTCGATGATGAGCTGGACCAGGATCGGGATCGCGAGGCGTCCTCCTGCCCACAGGAGCCCGAACGCGACCGACCAGGCCAGCCCGGCGCGCAACACGGGAGTGCGGCGCAACCCGCGCCGGAGCGTGTCGATCGCGGCGATGTCGTCGCCGACGACCGGCTCGGCCGATTCCACGAACGTGGTCATGCCACGTTCTCCTCGGACTCGTACGCACGGACGAGTGCCTCGTAGTCGGGCCGCGAGAGCAGCTGCTGGTGGCTGCCCTCGGCGACGATACGACCACCCGAGACGAAGACGACCCGATCGGCCAACGCAATGGTCGACAACCGGTGGGCGACCACGATGACCGTCGTGTCGACCCGGCCGAGGTTGGCCAGGATCTGCTGTTCGACCGTCGGGTCGACCGCCGATGTCGCGTCGTCGAGCAGGAGCAATCCGGGGCGCCGCGCGATCGCGCGTGCCAGGGCCACCCGCTGGCGCTGACCGCCCGAGAGGGTCACGCCCCGCTCGCCGATGACCGTCTGAAGCCCGTTCGGGAGATCGTCGATGAACTGCGCCGCCGCCACATCGACCGCCTGCCGCACCGTGGCGTCGTCGAGCGAACGATCGCCCAGACGAAGGTTCTCCTCGATCGTCGCGCCGAACAGGAACGGCTCCTGGAGCGCCAGCGCCACTCGGTCCCTGAGCTCGTCGTCGGCAATGTCGTCGAGATCGACGCCAGTGACACGGATCGACCCGCCGTCGAGGGGCAACAACCTGCTCATGGCCCGCAGGAGCGTGCTCTTGCCGGCGCCTGTCGCCCCGACCAGCGCGACGGTCTCGCCTGCGGCCACGTGCAGGCTCATCCGCCCGAGCACGGTCGTGTCCCCAAGCTCGACGTGCACGTTGCGCAATGACACCGCGAGCGAGCCGGCCGGGAGTGGCTCATGTGCCGATGGGGCCAACAACGGATCGTCCGCGACCGCGAACACCTCGTCGAGGCGATCCCTGGCGACGGTGCCGGGCGGAAGTGTGGAGAAGAAGTACCCCGTGACCGAGATCGGGAACGCCAGGATGCTGAACAGCGCAACGGCCTGGACCAGTTGCCCGGTGGTGATCGCGCCCGAGTCGATACGGCCGGCACCGACGAGGATCAGGGCAACGACACCGAGGTCGGGCAGGATCAGGATCGCCTGCTCGTATGCGGCCCGGATGATCGAGACCTGGATCCGAGCGTCGCGCAGCCGCGCGGTGGCCTCCTCGAACCGCCTGACCTCGGCCGCTTCTCGTCCGAGCGTCTTGACCACGAGCGCACCGTCGAAGCTCTCGTGTGCGATGGCTGCGACCACGCCGTTGTCGTGGCGCATGCGTATGGCGGGTGTCTCGATGAGACGTGAGTGGAACTTCTGGGCGACCAACAGCGCCGGCAACATGAACGCACCGACCAACGCCAGCCACGGGTCGACCACGATGAGGCTGATCGCCGCGAACACGAGGATGGCCAGCGCGCCGATGCTGAACGGGAGGGGATTCAGGAGCTCCGTCGCGGCTTCGGCATCGGAGTCGACATGGGCCAACAGTCGGCCGGTCGGCGTGTCGCGGAGGTAACGGAGCGGCGCGTGTATCAGGCGATCGACCACCCTCCGCTGCAAGCCGGCCTTGGTTCGAGCAGTGAGCATCCCCGCGAAGTACCGGCGCACGACGACACCCAGGGCGCGACCGACCGCCACC
>JAOTZB010000376.1 GCA_029861625.1 Acidimicrobiia bacterium | reverse complement strand
GATCGGCCTCGGCGCCGCCAACCTCGGCTCCGGCCTCAGCGGCGGCTTCGTCGTCGACGGCAGCCTCTCCAAGACCGCGGCCGGGGTCGGGGCCGGTCAGAAGTCGCAGATGACAAGTGTGTTCTGCGCGGTCTTCGTGCTGATCACGATCGTCGCCTTGACGTGGCTGTTCGAACCACTGCCCGAAGCGGTGCTCGGCGCCATCGTCATCCACGCGGTGTGGAAGCTGATCGACTTCTCCCAGTTCACCAAGTTGTGGAAGATCCGCCACATCGACTTCTGGCTGGCCATCGCGGCATTCCTCGGTGTCGTCCTGATCGACATCTTGCAGGGCATCATCATCGGTGTCGTGCTCTCGTTGCTTGCGCTGATCTACCGGGCGAGCTTCCCGCAGGGCAGCGAGCTCGGCAGGATCGAGACCGACGACGGACTCCACGAGTTCGTCGGTGTCGACTTCAACCCGGAGGCAGAGACCTTGACCGGGCTCGTCGTCTACCGCCAGACCGGCTCGCTCATCTTCTCCAACGCGGACGCGTTCTCCAAACAAGCGCGCGAGCTGCTCTGGCAACGAACCGACCCACGCGCCGAGGTCCTCGTCGTCGACTGCGAACAGATCGCCGACCTCGACGTCAGCGGCGCCGAGGAGCTCATCGCGCTGTTCGAGGAGCTCCAGGACGCCGACGTCGAAATGTGGCTCGCACGACTCCACGGTGACGCCCTCGTCACCGCGCAGAAGGCAGGGGTCATCGATGCGCTCGGAGAGGATCGGCTCCTGCCGAACGTTCGGGCAGGCGGAGACGCGTTCCGGTCTCGCTACCCCGAGCTCGGTCAGCCGATCGGAGGCCCCGAATGATCGCGCCTGACATGGCCCTCAGACGGCGACCGAGCGTGACGCCGTGACCTTCTGGCTGTTCGTCGTCGCCGGCGTCTTCGTCGTCTACGCGCTCGTGTCGAGACGATTGAGCACGACGGCGATCACGGGCCCGATGGTCTTCGTGACGGCGGGCTTGATCGTCGGGACCCACGGCCTGGAAACCCTCGGGACGGCACCCGACACCGAGGCCGTCACCACCCTGCTGGAGATCACCCTCACCATCGTGCTGTTCAGCGACGCGCTCGCGATCAACAGCACCGCGTGGCGCAAGGAGGCCTTCATACCGGGTCGGCTCCTCACGATCGGGATGCCGTTGACGATCGCCTTCGGCCTCGGTAGCGCGGTGATCCTGTTCACCGAGCTGGGCATCTGGGAAGCCGCGTTGATCGCCACGATCCTCGCCCCGACCGACGCCTCGCTCGGCCAAGCGGTCATCTCCAACCCCCGCGTCCCGCAACGGATCCGACAGGGCCTCAATGTCGAGAGCGGCCTCAACGACGGCGTGGTCCTGCCGCTCGTCCTGATCTTTCTGGGAGCGGCCGAGGAGTCCGCCACGAGCGGCTCGGCCGGCGAGGTGCTGTCGTTCATCGGCCAGGAGGTCCTGATCGCCGCCGTCGTCGGGATCGGGATCGGCTGGGTCGGCGCCAAGGCGATCCTCGCCGCCGCCCGCAACGGCTGGATCTCCGCGATGTGGATACAGATCGGCGGCCTCGCCCTCGCCGCTGCGGCCTACGGGCTCGCCGTGCCGCTCGACGGCAGCGGCTTCATCGCCGCGTGGCTCACGGGCCTGACTCTCGGCGTGCTGACGAGAGGACATGTCGACGAACTCGCCGAGTTCTCCGAAGCGCTCGGCTCGGCACTGACCGCACTGAGCTTTCTCGTCTTCGGCGCGCTACTGCTCGGCCCGGCTGTGGGTGACCTCACGTGGCAGGTGGGGCTGTACGCGGTGCTCAGCCTGACCTTGATCCGCCTGGTCCCGGTCGCCATCGCAATGGCCGGTTCCGGTCTCGGGCGACCGTCGGTGCTCTACCTCGGGTGGTTCGGGCCCCGCGGGCTGGCCTCGATCATCTTCGCCGGCATCGTCGTCCAGGACGCCGAACTTCCCGCCACCCCCACCATCATCACCGTGGTCATGGTCACCGTCGGCCTCAGCGTGTTCGCCCACGGCGCGACGTCGTGGTTCGGATCGGAGGCGTACGGCGACTGGTACCACAAGACGGAGCGAGCCGATCCCGGCATCCCCGAAGCCGCCGAGGGCCCCGAAAGCCCACTGTCCGGCCGACTCGACCCTCCGTCCCCGTAGGTGCATGTCATGGAGGGACATCACAGGATCCAGGTGTTCGCATCGCCGTCGAACGCGCCGCGGGTTCGCTGGCGAACCGATCTCATGTCGTCCGGCTTCAACACCGCGCTGCTCGCCTTCCTCATCCTCGTCGCCGGGGAGGGCTCGACGCTCGACGACAACACCCTGGTGTTCATCGGCACGCTGCCCGGCTGGCTCCTCTGGCTCGCCCAAGCGGCATATCTCGTCGGTGTCCTCTACGCGTTCGCCCTGCTGATCGGCGTCGGGATCTTCGCCAGGGGGCGACTGGAGCTCCTGCGCGACATGATCCTCGCAGCTGCATTGGCGGTCGTCCTCGTGCTGGCGCTCACCCAGTTCATCGACGACCGATGGCCGGAGCTCGCCTTCTTCGACCTGCAGCAGACCCGCGACACCTTCCCCGCCTTCTTCGTGACGACCTCGGCCGCCATCCAGGCCGCCGCGTCGCCCCACCTGACCGCGCCGATGCGCAAACTCGGGTCGGCGTTCATCCTCTCCGCGGTCGTCGCGTCGGTGATCGGTGGTGTGACGACGGTCAGCGATGCCCTCGGTGGTCTGCTCGTCGGCCTCATCGCCGCGGCGATCATCCGCTACGTCTTCGGGACGACGGCAGGGCTGCCTTCGACGAACCGGGTCCGCGCCGGCCTCGCCAACCTCGGCGTCGAGATGGGCGATCTGCGTTACGCCGACGCCCAGCCCACGTCATCGTTCGTCCTCGTCGGCACGTCGACCGACGGGACCCCGCTCTACATCAGCGGACTGGGGCGCGACTCCTGGAACACCCGTCGAACGACGCGGTTCTGGCGAAGGGCGTGGTATCGGGACACCGGAGAGCAGTACGGATCCGATCGTCGCCAGCAGATCGAACACGAGTCGCTCGCACTGCTGCTTGCCGAACGCAGCGGAGTGTCGGCGCCCGAGCTCGTGGCGGTCGGGATGACCGCCCGCGACGACGCACTCCTCGTCACCACCCGGTACGACCACACGTTGCACGACGTTCCGGACGACGACGTCGAAGACGACACGCTCGACGCGATCTGGGGAGTCCTCGGCGAACTCCATGGTGCAGGGATCAGCCACGGGTCGTTGGACGACGACCACATCTGGTTCGACACCGACGGCGCGCCCGCCCTCGCCGAATTCGGAAACTCGGCGGTTCACCCGACCGACGAGCAGCTGCACGACGACGTTGCCGCGCTGCTCGCGGTCACAACGTTGACCGTCGGAACCGACCGGGCCATCGCCGCGGCTCGACGCGCGCAGAGCGACGACGCCATGATCGCGATGCTGCCGATGCTGCAGACCGCGTCACTGAACGCCACGTTGCGCCACCAGGTCCGACGTCAGCGGCTCA
>JAOTZB010000375.1 GCA_029861625.1 Acidimicrobiia bacterium | reverse complement strand
CGGTGCCGCCCACTGAACGGACCGACACGGAGCACGTTCATATGCACGTCTCCTACCCGGACATGCCCCTGCCGGGAACGCCCTACACGACGAAGGTTTCGTGGGACTACACACGGTTCACCAATCGAGGAGAGCACAGCTACTCGGTCGGGAACGAGCCGATGTCGAACCCGCACGTGCTCCGCGAGCAGGAGCTCCTCACCCATCAGACCACCTACGACCAGGGGGCGGTCGTCTACTACTTGGCGGCGATTGCCAAACAAGGTCGCCGACTCGATTGCGCAGACGAGTACGTCGTTGCGCATGCCGTCTCGCCGTCGGAGGACCACCTTCAGTCCACGATCCTCCGACCGGTCCAACCTGGCGACCTGGACCTCCTGAAGAAGGTGTTCGGTCACATCGACCCGACCCAGCCCGTCCTTCCTCAGTACCTCTACTTCGGGGACTACGACTGGGCGTCCGTACCGCCGGCAGGAGTCCTGCGCTTCGAGCATCGGGGCTTCGTCGTCACGGGCATCGGAGGTGCCCGCATTCGCTTCACCGATGACGAACCCCGCCCGATTCCAGACGGCATGGGTGAGGTCGTCGTGCCTGGCGACGGCATCGAGATCGTGCTTCCGGCTGCCGCCGAGCTCGTGGTGGCCGCGGTGTACGGCGACAAGAGCTCCGTGGTAATGACCGCGTACGATGGCGACCGTGCGGTTGGTTCGCAGAGCGGTGGCGGTGGCGGTGCCGCAGCGAACCTCATGGTGACCGCCGACCGGATCACGCGGGTCACGATCACCGGTGGCGACGGCATCGGCAAGCTCCTCATCTTTGGGAGCGCCCGCACCCTCTCCGGGCCGGTGTGCTCCTACTGGGGCCAGACTCGTCTCGCTCCGAGCGCCGAGACCGGTTTGTGGTCGACCTACTTGATGGTCCAGACGACCAACAGCGTTTCGGCCGGCACCGATCCAGCAAAGGCGGCCCAGACGATCGGAGGGCTGGTGAGCTCGCACAACCTCGTCTCGGCCGGCCGTCGTCGACAACTCCCGTTCGGCGATTTCTGCGCGATCGACGCAATTGCGAACGGCGCCTTCAAGGTCGTCTCACCCGCCCCTTGAACCAACGTCGACCGCTGAGCCGTCCTCGGCTACAGCGTCGATCTCGTCCCTCGCTGCGGTCCCGCAGCACACCTTGGCGGCACGATCCAACCATCGCGGTGGTATCGACTCGCGAGGTACTCGTTGACCCAGTTGCGGGAGCTGCGCCACTTCCCGTCAGGGCCACGGGTTGCTTTAGCAAAGTGTGTGACCGGGAGCCCGCGGTCTGGGATGGTCCACCCGCATGTTCCATCGAGTGGCGGTCGTGGCTGACTGAATTGGGGGTCGGGCGGGTGGGTTCGTGGAAATCTGGGTTTCTTGTGGTTCGATCGGGGGCCAAAGGGCGCGCCGAACTCGAGGTTCAGGGCTCCACGACTCAACCGCTCGCGCGCCGATAGACGAGCTCGACTCGCTCGGTGAGCCCCTCAGCGCCGAACGGCACGCGAAGCCCTTCGACGTCTCCGTCCTCCACGATCGCGGTGACGACGAAGCTCCCGCTCGGTCCGCCCGTTCCCTGGAACTCGTGGTTGCCGAGTGGCACGAGCGGGCTGGGGGGAGAGTCGGCTGCGCACGCTTCGAGCTCGGAGTTGCGTAGCTCGATCTTCACGGGGTCGGGTGGCGCGTCGAGGTCGGGCGGCCAGATGCTCTCGTCCATGTCGACGGTGTACGTGCCGACGTACATCTCGAGCTCGGCCGGACTCAACTCGACTCCGTCGGCGAGCCTGGGAGTGTCGGAGGCTCGCGCGAGATGCCTGCTCAACTCGACCGATCCGGGAAAGGCCGCGGCGTACACACGGTCGAGTCGGTCGAACTCGGCGTCGAGACCCACGCTGTAGGTTGCCTGCCGCCGCGCCCACAGCTCCCGTTGCAGGAGCCGGCGCCCGTCGGGGTCGGTCGTTGCAGTCAGCGCGGCGGCGAGCTCGGACTCGTCGGCGGTCCAGTCGATATCGGGCGGTGCGGCGTGGTGCATCCGCTCGTAGAGGACGTGGCGGTAGAAGCTCAGCGCGAGCGCCGACGACATGACGTCGCCGCGGCCGAGCGGGAACGGAGTGGTGAGATTCGGCGTGTTGCCGGCGGCGATGAACGTGAGATCGTGGTCGGGCACCTTGAGGTACAGGGCCGAAACCGACGGAGGCCACCGGCCCGAGTGCCACACGAGCCGGGTGTCGTCGAATGTCTGGCTGTACCACCCGAGGCCGTAGGCGAGGTCCTGTCGTGGGGGCGCCGTCGGGACGACCTGCTCGAACATGGCGTCAACGGTTGCCTGGCCCACGAGCTCGCCGCGGTCGAGCGCGATGTCGAAGGCTGCGATGTCGGTGACAGAGGCCACGAGTCCCGCGGCCGGTGAGTACCCCTCGGGGTACAGCGATTCGACGACGCGATAGTCGAGGTCGAGCTGGTAGGGACGGGCCAGGAGCGCCCGCACCTGCTCACCCTCGGTGTCGATCGGCTTCCCGGTCGGCACCGCGTTGCAGGCCGGCCCGTCACCCCCGGCGCTGTGGGTCATGCCGGCAGGTTGGAGGATCCGGTCGAACATGAGCTCGGTGAACGGGATGCCCGTGGCCGACTCGGCGACCGCGCCCAGGAAGGCGAACCTGTTCCCGTCGTAGTCGTGCAGGTCCCCAGGAACGCCGCTCGACGTGTGGGTCAGGAGATGCTGTACCTGTATCGCGCCCTCGCCCTCGTTCTCGAGCTCGACGCCGAAGTCGGCGACCGGATCCTCCAGATCGAGCACTCCCTCCTCCACGAGCTGCATGAGCATCGTCGAGGCGACGGGTTTCGTGACCGACGCGAGGTGGAACGGCGTGTCGGGACCGGCGGGGACGTCGCCGTCGATGTCGGCATGTCCGAATCCGGCAGTCCACACGAGCTCCTGATCGTGAACGACGGCCGCCGACATGCCGGGAATCAGCAGGAGCTCGCGTAGCTCGTCGAGCTCGGC
Source organism: Acidimicrobiia bacterium (assembly GCA_029861625.1). Taxonomy (GTDB): domain Bacteria; phylum Actinomycetota; class Acidimicrobiia; order Acidimicrobiales; family JAHEJN01; genus JAOTZB01. The sequence continues at coordinate 527 of JAOTZB010000375.1, read as the reverse complement.
CCCGAGCGCCTCGTAGTCGGGTGTCGGCACCACCGAACCAGGCACGGTGGTGCCGCCCGCATGGGTCGACTCTTCCGATGGCGGGGCCTCATCACCCGACCCGCCACACGACGCCGCCAAGAGCACCGCGATGCAGCCCGCAGCGAGGGTCCGCATTCCCGCTGCCGTGCCCATGCGACAACCTCCGCGTCCGTGGCCTCACGATCGCCCTGCCGCCTTCGATCGTCGGCACCGGAGCGCGAGCCGGGTAGAGGCAGAGGTCACACGCCCGGAGGCCGGCCGGCGGGTCCCTCCAGTTCGGCTCAGGAGCCTTGGCTGACGGTGACGTCGATGGTCTCGCGGTCCTCGAGGTTCGGCCGCGTTGTCGAGCGCTACAACGACACCGGGTCACGAGCCACGGCCTTCATGTCCGGCTTCAACTTGCGCGAGGGAGCACTGGCCACCTCGCTGTCCCCCGACGACGAGAACGTCGTGTGCATCGGCGCCGACACCCAAGCGATGGCAACAGTCATCAACCGGGTCATCGA
>JAOTZB010000071.1 GCA_029861625.1 Acidimicrobiia bacterium | reverse complement strand
TGCAACCGTTCGTACTTGTCGCGAATGCGGGCGCACTGCTCCGTGATGGTCTCGATGCGCGGCGGCAGCAGGCCGTCGATGCCGAGCGCCTCTCGTTCGGTCCCGGTGAACGCCGTCCCTTTGTTCAGCGTCGCGTCGTTCAACACGGCGTGGCCGTGCAGCGATGTGGAGATCGATGAGGGATTCATGACGACAGGCTCGTAACCCCCCTCGCACCGGTCGCGTTCCTCGCACGACGGTCACAACGCAGAGCCGTCACGAGACCACACAGCGTCGGATGCATGCGTTCGCCGTCGAGCCTGCGGCCGCTCCGATGGCAAGACCACCGATGACGTCGAGTGGGAGATGTGCACCCACGTACATGCGCGAGACGCCCGTGGCGACCGCGGTTGCCAGTGCAGCGGCGCGAGCCGGGCTCCGGGGCCTGGTCACAATGAGCGCGAGGGTGGTCGCGACCGCTGCGTGACCCGAGGGGAACCCCAGTCCCGTCTGCGCACGGCCTCGCACCCGCACGTCGCCCAGGTGGTGCTGGGGACGTCCCCGACCGATGAGCGGCTTGACGAGCTTGACGCCGCCCCACACGGCCGTTCCGGCGACGACGAGCGTCGCGGTCACCACCGGGTCGCGCCGCCGGTGAACTGCGGCCGCGGTGACGAACACGGCCGCCAACGATCCCGACTGCATCAGCATCCAGACCGGCGGGTACAGGGTGTCGGGCCCGGCGTTCACGGCGCGGAAGATCCGCTCTTCGGTCGAGCCGACGTCGTGATCGCGGGCCCGGCGCACCGCCGTCGCGAACGCCGCGGCCGTCAGCACCGCTCTCCCTGCTGCCGCTCGCATCAGAGCTCCTCGTCGATGAACGACTCGCGGATGCTCTCGTTGAGATCCTGTCGGCTCACGAAGGCCACGATGTCGTCGAGGGCGACCGACTCGGTCGCCGACGCGCCCCTGTCGAAGTCGAATTCCAGCGTCACGCAACCACCGTCGAAGACATAGTACGTCTGGGCCCGGAAGCTGGGCTCGAGGCGTTCGATGAAGTCGAAGCGCTCGACCTCGTCGACGTTGCTCGGCACAGCAACCGCGGCGCCGAGGTCGCAGTTCTCCTCGAATCGCAATGTGGCTGCCGTCGTCCCCGCCCGATCGGAGTCGAGGCGGACGACGGTCCCGTTCTGATTCACGTTGACGGTTGCGAAGCTCCACCCTTCGGGAAGGTCCTCGAAGCAGGGAATCTGCTCCGCGGTCGGCACGGACTGCGCAGCGATGAGGCCGGAGCCGCCGGCGCATCCTGGCGGCGGTGTCGCCAGCTCGACCGAACACGCCGCAGCGACGAGCAGCACGGCGGACGCGGCACCCACCCGAGCGAGCCGACGGTGTCGGGCGAGATGCCGGCGCGTGCTCACAGCAGCCCGATGTCGGAGAGGTTGTCGACGAAGATCGCGATCAGGAACGCCACGATCAGCCCCACCCAGACGGTGAGGCCGATCCGCCGGAGCGACCAGCGCTGAATGGCGACGGGCGCCCGTTCGGGGCTGAGCTCGCGGAAACGCTCGAGGAGCTGCCGGCCGTCGTGGCGGACGTCGCTTCGGAGCTGCGAGGGAAGGGTGACGCCTCGCGACGCCGCGAATGCCTCGGCGATGTCGTCGGCGGTGAAGAGGCGGAGGGCACGCTCGTAGACAAGTTCGGGTGAACTACGGAGTGCCAGCACCAGCATCATGTTGGCGAGGTCGACCGCCTGACGCCACGGTGAGGGTCTGACCTGTGCGAAGGCCACGTCGATGATCCGCAGGCGGTCGCCCTGCACCATGACGTTCGCGGGTTTGATGTCGCGGTGGGCGAGCCCCGCCCGCCACAACTTCCGTACCAGCTCGAGCCCCTCGTCGATGATCTCCTCGGTGACCTCGGCCTCGCTGATCTCGACTGCTCCCTCCAGGAACTCGGTGACGAGCAGGTACTCGCGGTCGGGGGTGATCTCGACGATCCCGCACGGCTCCTGACAGTCGATGCCGGCCGCCCGGAGCACGTACAGCATGTAGTCCTCGTGCTGGATCAGCCGCCGCACCGAGCTGTACCGCTGCTCGTCCTCGAGTCGACCGTAGAGCAGCGTGCGCCCGAGCTTGTAGGAACGATCCGACCGCAGGTGACTGCTTGCATAGAGCTTGGCGAACAGGACTTCGCCGGCGACGTCGACGATCCGCAAGGGTGTCGAACCCGCGGAACCTTCGAGCCCGACCGGGGTCACATCGGCGACCTGTACTCCGAGCTGGTCGGCCATGGCCCGACGGATGGCGTCACCCCGCGGCCCGGTGACATCGAGGTGGGCAGTACTCCCCCCGCCATAGGTGATAGGGAAGACCATCTCGGGAGCGAGGACGCGGTAGAGGACGAGCGGGACCGCGACCCCAACCGTGGCGCCGGCGAACACGTCGGTCGGGTGATCGACTCCCGTGTACAGCTGTGCGAAGCCGAACACGGCGATCAGGACGGTCGTGGCCCGGTACCAGTACCGTCGCCACGGCACCGAGGGGACGAGCGTGAGGCCCGCGGCCACGAGCGCACCGGTCAACAACGCGACGGGCCGCGACGGTTGGGCGAAGCCCTCCCAGTCGCCGATCTGGGTCACGCCCAGCGGGCGGGGTCGGTCGATCTGGGTCGTGACGATTGTGACCACGCCGGCGATGATCGCGAGCGACACGATGAGCAGCACGGCGTGGCGGACGTGTTTCGAGAGCAGCGCCCCGACCAGAGCCAGCCAGCCGACGATCGGGGTCGCCCAGTGCGTGCCGATCTCGTTGATGGCTTTCATCGATGGGGTGAGCCAGCCGGCGCGGTTGTCGACGATCGGACCCATCAGCTCGAGGTCGCGTTCGGTGATCCAGATCGCCGGGTCGTCCGACAAGAACACCCAGGCCCACACGATGGCCCATCCGACGAATGCTGCGAGCCAGGCGATGGCGACCTTGTTGAACTGCCGGGGGAGTGGGGGCGGCTCACCCGAGGGTCGGCGCAGCCGGCCGTGTCGCGACCGATCGGCGACGAGTGTCTCACTCATGTCCGCGCGCTCGGTTGCCCGTGGAAGACTGGACGAGTGCGCCGGCTCTGGACTGTCTTCGCGCTCGTCGGGCTCCTGGTGAGCGCAGCCTGCTCGGACAGCGACGACGAATCATCGGGTCCGGTTGCAGCCGATGGCGTGCGTATCGCCAGCTTCGACTTCGCCGAGAGCCAACTGCTCGCGGAGCTGTACGGACAGGTCATCGAGGCGAATGACCTGCCGGTCGTGCGGATGGGTTCGATCGGACCGCGTGAGGTCGTGGCCCCCTCACTCGAGGTCGACCGGATCGATCTGGTCCCCGAGTACCTCGGCACGGCGCTCCAATTCTTCGGATCCCCGACAACTGACCCAGACACTACGACGTCGAAGGCAGCGTTGGCAGATCTTGTCGCGGGGCGTGGTCTCGCGGCGTTGGACGCCGCCGCCGCCCAGGACGCCAACGCGGTGGTGGTCACTCGGGAGCTGGCAGCCGATCTCGATCTGGCCCGCATCAGCGACCTCTCGGCGTATGCCGCGGATCTGCGCTTCGGTGGCCCGGTCGAGTGTCCGGACCGCCCACTCTGCCTCGTCGGGCTCGTCGAGGTGTACGGCCTGTCGTTCGCCGAGTTCGTGCCGCAGCGCTCGCTGGCGGTGACCGCCGAGGCCTTGCGCCGCGACGAGATCGACGTCGGGTTGATGTTCACGACCGCACCACAGCTCGACGAGACCGAGTTCGTCGAGCTCGACGACGACCTCGGTCTGCAACCGGCCGAGAACGTGATCCCCCTCGTTCGCGAGAGCGCACTGGACCGCTGGGGGCCGGGCGTGGCGGCCGCGCTCGACGGCCTCTCGGCGGTGCTGACGACCGACGAGCTGCGTGAGATGAATCGCCTCGTCGACGACGGGACCGAGATCGCGGCCGTCGCGTCGTCGTGGCTCCGGGCGCAGGGCCTCGTTCCGCCGGGCTGACCGCGGGCCTTCGGCCCCTTCCCAGGACGGCCCCGATGGGCCAGGCTGGGCGTCACATCGACCGGCGGCGGCCGGCTCAGCGGTTCGCCCGCCACGAGGAGGAGACATGGAGCTCGACACTGTTCTCGAGGAGGCCCGATCGGTGATGGGCCCGGACCGGGTCTTCGGCGAACCGCACGAGCGAAACGGGGTCACGGTGATCCCCGCCGCGAAGATCGCCGGGGGCGGCGGGGGCGGCGCGGACGAATCTGACGACGGCGGCGCTGGCGGCGGGTTCGGTGTCAGGGCTCGCCCGGCCGGCGCACTCGTCATCGACGAGGACGGATCGGTGAAGTGGAAGGTCCCGTTCGACATCAACCGCGTGATCCTCGGTGGGCAGCTGGTCGGTGTCGCATTCTTCTTCTTCGCCTGGCTCACCGAACGATCCAAGGCCAGGGCGGTCGCGAAGACGGCGATCGCCACGGCGGCGATCGGGCCGCGAGCCGGCTGACCCGCCGCGCGGTCGGCGCGCCCCTGTCCATGGTCGTGAACCGGGACCTTCGGCTCTGCTGAGGCAATAGGCGCGGTGATTCGATTGAGGTCGACGTCCGAGCGGGAGATTGGCATGACCGAGGTCACCCAGAACCAGGCTGAATCACACGAGCCGACGGGCCCGAGCGCGGCCACGATGGCCGCATCGGCGGTCGGGCTCACGAAGGTGTACGGGGAGGGCAACACACAGGTCGTCGCGCTCGATCATGTCGACATCGGGTTCGAGGCCGGGAAGCTCACGGCAATCATGGGTCCGTCGGGTTCGGGCAAGTCGACGCTCCTTCACTGCATGGCCGGCCTCGACAACGTCAGCGAGGGCGAGGTGCACGTCGGCGAGACGAAGATCTCGACGCTCTCGGACAAGGAACTGACCCTGCTGCGCCGAGAACGGATGGGGTTCATCTTCCAGGCGTTCAACCTCGTCCCGACTCTCACCGCCGAGGAGAACATCCTGTTGCCCCTGCTCCTCGGCGGCCGTGAACCGGATTCCGAGTGGAAGGACCGGGTCGTCGACACGCTCGCCCTCCGCGACCGGCTCGCGCATCGCCCCGACGAGCTCTCCGGCGGCCAACAGCAACGGGTGGCGGTGGCTCGCGCGCTGGTCACCCGGCCCGACATCATCTTCGCCGACGAGCCCACCGGGAACCTCGACTCGATCAGTGGGCAGGAGGTACTCGGTTTCCTGCGCCGAGCGGTCGACGATTGGCATCAGACGGTCGTCATGGTCACCCACGATCCCGGCGCTGCGGGCTACGCCGACGTGGTGGTCTTCCTGCGCGACGGCCGCCAGGTCGGACGCCTCGAAGAACCGACCGCTGATCTGGTCCTCGACCGGATCAGGGCGCTCGAGGTCTGATCGTCATGCGGTCGGTGTTTCGCCTCAGTCTCCGAAATCTCGCCAGCAATCGTCTCCGGTTCGCGCTCACCGCGTTCTCCGTCCTGTTGGGCGTGAGCTTCGTCGTCGCCTCGTTCGTGCTCACCGACGGGTTGTTGAAGACGTTCGACAACATCGTCGAGGACGCCAACGCCGACATCGACGCGCAGGTCCGTGCCAAGAGCGACTTCGAGGAGGTCGCGTTCGAGGACCGGCCGATCGATCAGTCGCTGGTCGAGGTGGTGAGCGCCGTCGACGGCGTGGGAGAGGTCTCGCCCGGCACCGAGAGCGGCAAGATCGTGCCCGTCAAGGCGAACGGTGATCCCGTCGAGACGGCGGGGGCCCCGATCCTGTCGTTCAACTGGACGGGGTCGTCGCTCAGTCCGCTGACGCTGGTCGTCGGCGAGGCGCCCGATGGCGCGGGCGAGTTCGCGATCGACGAGAGCTCCGCCGACCGCGAAGACCTCGTCGTCGGCGAGACCTACGACATCATCGGCACCGAGGGCCGTGAGCCGTTCGAACTGGTCGGCCTGACCCGCTTCGGTGACGAGAATGCCCTGGCCGGCGCGGTTCTGATGTCGTTCACCTTGGACGAGCTGCAGCGAATCGACGGCACCGAAGGCCTGCTCCAGTGGATCAACGTCTCGGCCGCCCCCGACGTCGAGGACGCCGTGTTGATCGAGCGCCTCGAGGAGGCACTTCCCGAGGACATCGAGGCGGTGAAGGGGGATGTCATCATCGAGGAGGATCAGGACGAATTCAGCACCGTCGTGAACATCTTCGGCAACATCCTGCTCGCCTTCGCGCTGGTGGCTGTCTTCGTGAGCACGTTCATCATCAGCAACACGTTCAACATCTTGTTGGGGCAACGTGTCCGCCAGCTGGCATTGCTGCGAGCGCTCGGGGCCAGCGCGGGACAGGTCAGGTTCAGTGCGGTGCTCGAGGCCCTGATCATCGGTGTGGTGGCGTCGGTGCTGGGTCTCGGGGGCGGTGTGTTGCTCGCGGTCGGTCTCCGTGAGCTGATGAACGTGCTCGGGTTCAGCCTTCCGAGCATCGACATCATCTTGTCCACGCGCACGATCATCGTCGCTGCCCTGGTCGGCATCGGGGTCACGCTCGGTGCGTCGCTCTCGCCGGCGCGGCGAGCGGCGAGCGTGCCTCCGGTTGCCGCGATGCGCGCCGGGTTCCGATTCGGCTCGGGCGAGGGAACCCGCCGCACCATCATCGCCATCGTCCTCGCCGTGCTCGGAATCGCCGGCATGGGCTATGGCCTGTTCGGCGGCTCGGACGACACCGCCCTGTTGCTGCTCGCGCTCGGTCTGGGCGCCGTCCTGGTCTTCGTCGCCGTCTCGATGTTCGCGCCGCTGTTCTCGAGTCCGTCCGCGTCGTTCCTCGGCTCACCGCTCGAACACGTTCCCCGCAGCAAGATCACCGGTCACATGGCTCGGGAGAACGCGGCCAGGAACAACAAGCGCACGGCGTCGACCGCGGCCGGTTTGATGATCGGATTGGCGCTCATCGCCATGGCCAGTGTCGTCGCGTCGTCGCTCAAGGAGTCCTTCCGGGCCGAGCTCGGTTCGACGCTCGTCGCGGATTACCTCATCACGCCCGCGACCGACGGCGGTCAGTTCAGCAACCAGCTCGCGGCCGAGGTCGCTGCCCTCCCGGAGTTCAGCGAGGTGTCGGCCGTGCGGTACGGCGCGGCGCGGATCGACGGCGACGAGAAGGGAGTCGTCGGCACCGACTTCACCGTCCTGACCGACCTGCTCGACGTCGACGTTCTCGACGGTGACCCGGTGGCCTCGGCTGATCCCGGCTTCGTCCTGCTCACCCAGGAGGCGGCCGACGACAACGGCGTCGAGGTCGGCGATCCCCTCATGGTCGAGTTCGCCGCGACCGGCTCGCAAATCCTCACCGTCGGCGCGATCTACGACAACCCGTTCCTCATCGCCCACTACCTCGTCGACCTCTCCGGGTGGGACGCGAACTTCGACGCACAGAACGACAACGTGATCGCGGCCAAGGCGGCGTCGGGCGTCGAGCTCGCCGACGCAGACGCCGCGCTCACGTCGCTCGAGGACGCCTTCCCCCAGCTCGAGTTCGATACGCGGGACGAGTTCCGGGAGGCGCTGGAGGGCGAGCTCGACTCGCTGCTCGTGATCATCAACGTGTTCCTCGGCCTGGCGATCATCATCGCACTGCTGGGTATCACCAACACCATGGCGCTCTCCGTGCTGGAACGGACCCAGGAGATCGGCCTGATGCGGGCCATCGGCATGACGCGGCGCCAGACCAGGAGCCTGATCCGCTTCGAGGCTGCCGTGGTCTCGCTGTTCGGGGCGCTCCTCGGCGTGCTCGTCGGCCTGGCGTTCGGCTGGATCGCCGTCATCGCCATTCCCGAGTCGCTCATCGACCGCATCGCCATCCCGGTGGGGACGCTGGTCTTCTACGTCGTCCTCGCCACGATCGCAGGGCTCATCGCCGCGTCGTTCCCGGCCCGGCGGGCCTCTCGCCTCAACGTCCTCGACGCGATCGCGCACATGTGACGATCGGTTCGCCCCGCGCTCACACCTGCTCTCCTCGGGCTTCCGCTCGGGCCGCTGGGTCCTGCCGGTAGAAGGACCGGAGCACACCATAGAGATCGGGCACGGCCCCGAGGAGCTCGGCGGGGGTGGTGAAGAAGACCTCGGTGGCAACCGCGAAGAACTCGCCCGGGTTCACCGCTGCGTAGCTGCGGAGCGGACCGGTGTGGGTGCCACCACGCACGCGTTCGAAGACCTCGGTGCACACATCGATCCACTGCTGTCGTTGTACGGGATCGGGAATAGGAGGCGTCCCGTCGATGAGGTCGTCGAGCATGTCGATCTTGTGGGCGAACTCGTGGAACACGACGTTGCGGCCGAGCCGGCGACGTCGGGAGTCCCGGAGCACGGCATCCCACGCCATCATGATGGGGCCGTATCCGTGAGCGGCCTGGCCGAGAAGCGCCAGCTCCCCTTCGGTCACGACGCCTCGCACGGGGCCGGCCCGGACTCCCGAACGCACGATTGTCCTCGGATGCACGATGATCGAATGGACTCGGCGGTAGGTCTCGAAGTCGAGCCCGAGGATCAACAGGGCAGCCTGGGCGGCGATGCGCACCCGCATGGCTTCGGTGAGCTCGAACCCGCGGGCGGCTTCCCACTGCTTCGTCCGCATCAGCGCGTCGGTGTCGTCGAGGAGGCGCTCCCGGTCGGCCTCGTCCAGGTGCTCCCAACCCGAGACGACCTCGGCCACGATGCCGGCATGGCTCGCATCGAGGCCCGGCATGTCACGTCCGAAGATCGTCACGCGAATGCCCGGACGGTCACAGTCCGTGGGCGCGCAGGAGCTCGCGATTCGCGACCTGGTGCGCGTGCGCCTGGGCCGGGTCGGAGGAACCGGGCATGATGTCCTGCTCGACCACCAGCCACCCGGTGTACCCGAGCCGGACGAGGCCGTCGACGACATCGTCGACGGGGACATCGCCACCGCCGAGCGGCGGGAAGGCCCGACGCCGCCAGATCTCCTCGACCGAGCCGTGATCGGCGATGATCTCGGCGATGACGTTCCGGCTCGCGTCCTTGAGGTGGACGTGGTTGATCCGGGCTCCCCATTTCTCGATCGTCGGGAGGGCGTCGCCCCCGCCGACCAGTTGGTGTCCGGTCTCGAGGCAGAATCCGATGTCGGTTCGTTCGAGGGCCTGGTCGATCTCCCAGGCCGCTTCGATGTGGGTGCCGGCCTCGGGATGCAGCGTCGGTTCGTAGCCACGCCCGCGACAGTGGTCGACGGTTCGCTGGAGGCCAACGGCGAAGCGACCCCACGCGGCATCGTCGAAGCCGAAGGATCGGTCCGTTGCTGCCTTGCCGGGGTTGGCCCGCCGGATCGCGGAGCCGGCATCGGCGAGCGTGGGTTTCGGCGCCGGATGCGTGTCGGGGGCGGCATCGAAGACGTCGAGCAGGGCGTCGAGCTCGGGAATCTGTTCGGTGAGCGCGTCATGATCGGAGAAGGGCAGCTCGAGGTAACCGCCGGCGAGGCCGAGGCCGCGGGACTGGAGTCGGGAGCGGAGGAGGTCGCCCTCGCCGAGGAAGCCGATGGGGCCGAGATCGATGCCGGTGTAGCCGGCGTCGACGATGTGATCGAGCAGCGCATCGGCTGCGGGCACGGCGGGATCGATGCCGACGGTGAGCTCGAACGCCCCGTAGCTGATGGGGGCGTTGGCAACGACGATGCCGGGCTCGGTCATGGTGTCAGCTTCCTGGTTGCGACGGCAGCGTCCGCGCCTGTTCCGCGGCTCGTAGCGCCGCGACGGCGTCGGCCGCAGTTGCGCCGTCGGATGGACTGCCGTGGATGGCTCCGGCGAATGCGTCGATCTGATCGACGAGGGCGGTGTGGAAGATCCGGTCGGCCTCGGCCCCGGACATGAACTCGCTTCGGACGGTGTCGCGGGTGCCGATGACCTCGACCCAACACGAGTCGCCCGGTGCGTAGCGGCGACCGAGCGAGATCAGCGCGACGCCACCACCCGAGAGCGTGCCGACGATTGCGGCACTCTCGGGATCGTTCTCGACCGGTGGCTCGGAGATCACGCTGCTCTCGACGAGTCCGGCGACGGTGAGATCTTGGCCGCTCAACCAGCGGATCTGATCGAATTCGTGGACGCCCATGTCACGGACGATGCCGCCACTGCGGCGACGGAACGCCGCTGACGGCGGCTCGCCGTCCCACTGCCACGCCTGCACGAGGGCCAGCTCGCCGAGCCGGCCCGACCCGATGCGGTCGCGCAACTGTCGGAGTGCCGGCACGAAGCGGCGCCAGTACCCGATCTGGAGGACGACACCCGCAACGGCTGCGAGGTCGATGGCTCCGCTGGTCTCGGTCGATGCCAGGCCGCAGGGTTTCTCGCAGAGCGTCGGGATCCGGGCAGCCATGAGAGTGCGGATGAGACCGAGATGCAGGTCGGACGGTGCCGCGACGAGCGCGGCGTCGAATCCGCCGACGTCGAGAGCGTCCTCGATCGACGCGTGGGTCGCGAGACCACGAGCGTGAAGCTGGTCGCGAACCGTCGCAACCGGGTCAACCACAGCGACGGCGTCGACCGACCGTGATGCGTCGATCGCGTCGAGGTGGGTCGAGCCCATGCGCCCGGCGCCGATCACCACGACGCGCAGGGAGTCAGCCATCGTGCCTCATCTCCTCTCGAACTCGTCAGCCTTGCAGAAAGGGTGGCCCTCGGGTCGCAGGGCACTCCGTGGGCACAGGCACGATGGGCCGGTCCACTGTCGACCGCGTTAACGTCGGTGGCCCCGAGAGGAGTGCCGATGAGCGAGGACGAATCCCAACGAGGCGAAGGGCCGGGCGACGACGAGGAGGTCGACGTCGAGGTCGCGCTGATCGACATCGACGGCGACGGGACGGCCGATGCGATGGTCACCAGGATCACCGAGGCGGTCGACATCGACGGCGACGGGACGGCCGATCTCGTGAGCGTGACCGATGTGGTGGAGATCGATGTCGACGGCGACGGTGTCTCCGATGTGGTGGAGACCACTCGCACGGTCGCGAGCGATGTCGACGGTGATGGCATCCCCGATGTCGTCGAGGTCACCCGTGTGACCGAGCTCGACGTCGACGGTGACGGCGTGCCCGACATCATCGAGCTCACGGAGGCCGAGGCCATCTCGCTCAGAGGTTCGGCTGCCACCGCCGATACAACCGAGGACCAGCCTCCGGCGTGACGATTCGCCCGGAACCGCTCGACTAGTACAGGAACATCGGCTTGCCGGCGACGTGTCGGAGCTTGGGCCGGTACTGCTCTGCGTCGTAGAGCTCGTCGATGTCGACGCGTTTGACGCCCTCGCCGGTCACGCTGATGGGCACGTTCGTGTATGTGCCCGACCGCAGCGCCACCATGCGACCCAGCGAACCGTCGATGGCGAGGTCGACGGCCATGACGGCGTAGTTGGTTCCGACCATCAGATCGAGCGAGTCGGGGCTGCCCGAGCGCATCAGGTAAGCCACCTCCTGGAGGATGATGCCCTCGCCGGTGCGATCCTTGAGCAGGTCGCCCGTGAGCCTGCCGATCCCTCCGAGCTTGCGATGCCCGTAGGCGTCGGCCTCGCCCGACAGGCTGAGCTCGCCACCCTCGATGGTGGCTCCCTCCGAGATCGTGATCATCGCGTAGTTGCTCGGATTGGCGGTCTTGTCGACCATGACCAGCTCGGCGAGCCGGTCGATGTCGAAGGGGACCTCGGAGATGATTGCCCGGTCGACGCCGGCGAGGTACGCGGTGACGAGCGACGTCTCGCCGCTGTAGCGCCCGAACAGCTCGACGATGGCGATGCGCTCGTGGGAGCCGGTGCTGGTGCGCAGGTTGTGGATGAACTGCACGCCCCTGGTGACCGCGGTGGAGAAGCCGATGCAGTAGTCGGTGCCGTGGACGTCGTTGTCCATGGTCTTGGGAATGGCGACGACCGGCACGCCCTCCTGGTGCATCCGCAGGCCGTACGACAGCGTGTCGTCGCCGCCGATCGGCAACAACACATCGATCTCGAGCGCCTCGAGCACCCGCAGGACGTGCGGGGTGAAGTCGTACGGTGCCTCCCCGTCGGTCTGGTCGGCGAGGAAGTCGGGGACGTCGGAGTCGGTCACCCGGCTCGGGTTCGTACGCGACGTGTGCAGGAAGGTCCCGCCGGTGCGATCGATGGTTCGGACGGTCGCACGGTCGAGGGCGAGCGTGTTCTTCGTGACAGTCGCCGGGTCGTCGGGGTTGCAGTGGAGGAGCCCGCCCCACCCGCGGCGTATGCCGATGATCTCGTGACCCTCGTCGATCATGCGGTTGACCGCGGCCTTGATGCAGGGATTCAGACCGGGGACGTCGCCGCCGCCGGTCAGGATCGCAGCTCGCATGGGGGTTCCCTCCTGAGACGGGTGTGCACTCCGTGTTCACCTTCGCGTAGCCGGCAAAGGTGGTCAGCATCGTACGGCGTCGTCGCCCACGCCCGCCGGGTGCACCCGCCCGTCGCACGCGCTGTGGGGGGCGGCAAGCGCCGCCCCCCACATCATGTACAGCTCTTGATCAGGTCAGGAGCTCTCGCCGAAGTCCTGGTTCTGGAGCTTGAAGTTGCCCTTGCCCGGGACACCGTTGACCGACTCGGTGTTCATGCCGTAGCTGAGAACCGCGGCCGCGACAGCGTCCGAGTTGACGTCGAGCGCCTCGAGGCTGATGTTGTCGAAGGTGTCGCATGCGAGGTGGTAGCACGGGTCGTACTGATCGCCCGCCGTACCGCCCCAGATCGCAGCCTGGTCAGCCGTCTTGACGACTTCGGCACCGGTGAAGAGCCCGCCGGCGGGGATGCCGACTGCAATGAACGGCCCGTAGTCGGATCGACCGGAGAAATCGGTGCCGAGGAACGGGATGTCGCGGGCGTCGTAGAAGTCCTCGAAGAACGTCTCGATCTGCGCCGAGCCCTCTGGACCCGGGCCGGCACCCACGGCGTCGGAGTCATCACCGTCGTAGATGAAGTAGACGAAGTTCGGCGAGCCGATCATGTCGAAGTTCAGGTACAGGGCGATGTCGTCGAGCTCGGCTTGGGTGCGATCGTTGACGTATGCCGTGGAGCCGACGAGACCGAGCTCTTCGCCTCCCCACCAGGCGAACCGCACGGTGTTCACGGGCTTGACCTTCGCCATCTGCACGGCGGTTTCCAGGATGGCGGAGCTGCCCGATCCGTTGTCCTGGACGCCGGGGCCGGCCTGGACGGAGTCCAGGTGCGCACCGGCCATCACG